>NZ_QKRU01000030.1:0-73675 GCF_003234055.1 Pseudomonas sp. 57B-090624 | reverse complement strand
AACGATGCATCGCCGATGGTAGTGTGGAGTTTCTCCATGTGAGAGTAGGTCATCGTCAAGCACCTATACCAAACCCCCGATCTTCGACAGAAGGTCGGGGGTTTGACTTTGTGCCGCAGAAAAGTCACGCGCGCGAAGTCGAGATCCTTCGAATGTCTTTTCGACTCTATGACCTATTCCAATCTGCGCTTTTCTATGCAAGCCCAGCATGCATGGCTATGATGCGTGCCTCATTCTGAGGCGGTGCGCGCATGCTTACCTTGTTGAAGCTCCTACAGGACGGCCAGTTTCACTCCGGTGAGGAGTTGGGGCGGGCGCTCGGTGTAAGTCGAAGTGCCGTCTGGAAGCAATTGCAATCTCTCGAGGCGAACTACGACGTCCGGTTTCATAAGCTGCGTGGCAAGGGCTACCGATTGGAAGCTCCGATGAGTCTTCTTGATCCCGCAAGGCTGAATGACGTCGTACCGGACTTTTCCTGTGTTGTTGTTGAAACTGTCGATTCCACTAATGCTGAAGTCATGCGACGTATCGCCGCTGGAGCCGAGACTCCTTTTGCTGTCCTGGCGGAGCACCAGAGCGGCGGTCGCGGCAGGCGCGGTCGGGAATGGGTCAGCCCCTATGGGCAGAATCTTTACTGCAGCGTGGGCTTGCGGGTCGAGGGGGGGGCGGGCCATCTAGAGGGCCTTAGTCTCGTAGTAGGGTTGGCTGTCCTGCGAGCAATACGCTTGAGCGGGCTCTCCGGTGTTGGGCTCAAGTGGCCCAACGATATTCTGGTCAATGGCCGCAAGATAGCGGGAATTCTTCTCGAGCTGATTGGGGACCCCGCAGACATCTGCAGTGTCATTATTGGTATCGGCATCAACGTCAATATGCGTTGGTCTGACGCGGAGATAAGTCAGCCCTGGACCTCCATTCTCCTCGAAAGTGGTGGTTTGTATGATCGAACCGCGCTTGCCATAAATGTTCTTGAGCAGCTGAATTACTGTCTGGCGCAATGTCATCGCGAGGGCTTCAAGGCCTTGCGGGCTGAGTGGGAGGCTGATCATCTCTGGGGCGGGCGAGAGGTCTCACTGATTGCAGGCAAGCAGCGTGTCGATGGTGTCATTCTGGGGGTGGACGATAGTGGTGCCCTGCGAATGGATGTTGATGGTTCCGAGAAGGTCTTCAGTGGCGGAGAGCTCAGTTTGAGGTTGCGTAATGATTCTTGAGCTTGATTGCGGTAACAGCTTCATCAAGTGGCGTGTGATCTCTACTACCGAGATGCGAGTTCTTGCTGGAGGTGTCGTAGGTTCCGATGATGAGCTGATCGCAGTGCTCTCGATATCCGAGATTGAGCTGAGCTGGTGTCGCCTTGTAAGTGTGCGTACCGACGATGAAACCCATCGGCTTACGGATAAATTGCGGGCGGCCTTTGCTATCGAATCTGCTTGTGCCCAGCCGTCCAGGGAAATGGCGGGGGTGCGCAACGGCTATGACGATTATCAGCGCCTGGGGCTTGATCGATGGCTCGCTGTTCTTGGGGCCTATCATCTATCGAATAGTGCATGTCTGGTCCTGGATCTTGGTACGGCGGTTACCTCTGACTTCGTTTCCGAAGCGGGAGAGCATCTTGGTGGCTTCATCTGTCCAGGAATGCCGCTCATGCGTAATCAGTTGCGAACGCATACTCGACGTATCCGCTATGGCGATGACGCCGCGGAGCGAGCTCTGCAGGAAATGGTGCCGGGGCGCTCAACAGTCGAGGCTGTAGAGCGAGGCTGTCTGTTGATGTTGCAAGGTTTTGTGCACACCCAGGTTGTGCAAGCGAGAGAATGGCTGGGAAGTTCCTTCGAGCTCTATCTGACAGGTGGAGATGCCTTTCTGGTGAAGGATGAGTTTCCCCAGGCCAAAGTCCTTCCGGACCTTGTGTTCGTTGGATTGGCGATTGCCTGCCCGTTATCTTGAGGTTCGTCATGCGTTGGATGTTTCTGCTTTTGCTGGTTCTCAATCTTTTCTATTACGTGTGGCATCAGCAGCAGGCGCCTCTTCGCGCTAAAGAGGTGGAGACGCTTTCTTTATATAGAGGAGGGCAGCAGGACATCCGGCTACTGAGTGAGTCGAAAGACGCCAAGCCCAGGCATGAAGAGCCACCTGTTCAGCAGGCTATGGCTGAGCAGAATGCATGCCTATACCTCGGAAGTTTTGAGCAGGAAGCCCAGGCGAGGGAGGTTGAGCAGCGTCTGGTCGCGCTTGATATTCAGGGGCAGGTTCAAGAGGTCGATGCGGCTGCCGGAGTCGATTATTGGGTCTATCTCGCTCCGCTGGCATCGCGGCAGGCGTCGTTGCGTCAGCTGAAGGAGCTTCAGGCGCGGAAAATAGACAGCTACATCATCAGTCAGGGCGACTTGCAGAACGGCATTTCGCTGGGAATTTTCCCGAGGATGGACTCCGCTGAAAGCGTGATGGCGCGTTTGAAGGATGCGGGTTATGAACCTTCCATGCGCGAGCTCGCGCGCTCTCATCGAGATTTCTGGGTTCGCATTGCCCCGGAAAGCCGACGTCTAGCTGATGATGCGTTGCTTGGGGAACTGGCCCGGGACTTCGCTGGGCTCCAACATAAAATAATGCCGTGCGAAAACGTTGCATCCTCCAGATAGTTTGAATAGAATGGCGCCCGCTTCGCAGCTAGGCTGAAAAAGTGGAACTGCGGAGCTGCTGTCAAAGTAAGCTAACCTCAAGATTTAAATGAGAAAATGCTTGACAGTAGGGTGGCAGAGAATGAAAATGCCGCCTCCCGATTGGAGGGATTCCCGAGCGGCCAAAGGGATCAGACTGTAAATCTGACGTCATAGACTTCGAAGGTTCGAATCCTTCTCCCTCCACCAGATTCAAGCGTGAGCACCGGGCTCCGCGGGTATAGTTCAGTGGTAGAACCTCAGCCTTCCAAGCTGATGATGCGGGTTCGATTCCCGCTACCCGCTCCAGGTTTGATGTTCATGCAATGTGTTTCGCTCATGTAGCTCAGCTGGTAGAGCACACCCTTGGTAAGGGTGAGGTCAGCGGTTCGATTCCGCTCATGAGCTCCATCTCAACAAAGGCAGATATGTAAATATCTGCCTTTGTTTTAATGGTGGCGTGACTCGCTCAATTCTTTGATGGGAGACGTTCTCGATGGCTAAAGAAAAATTCGAACGTAACAAACCGCACGTCAACGTTGGCACCATTGGTCACGTAGACCATGGCAAGACCACTCTGACTGCTGCTCTGACCAAAGTCTGCTCCGAGACCTGGGGTGGTTCTGCTCGCGCTTTCGATCAGATCGACAACGCGCCGGAAGAGAAAGCTCGCGGTATCACCATCAACACCTCCCACGTTGAGTACGACTCCGCTGTTCGTCACTACGCTCACGTTGACTGCCCCGGTCACGCTGACTATGTGAAGAACATGATCACCGGTGCTGCTCAGATGGACGGCGCCATCCTGGTTTGCTCCGCCGCTGACGGCCCCATGCCGCAGACTCGCGAGCATATCCTGCTGTCCCGTCAGGTAGGCGTTCCCTACATTGTCGTGTTCCTGAACAAGGCCGACATGGTTGACGACGCCGAGCTGCTGGAACTGGTCGAAATGGAAGTTCGCGATCTGCTGAACACCTACGATTTCCCGGGCGACGACACTCCGATCGTTATCGGTTCCGCGCTGATGGCGCTGGAAGGCAAAGACGACAACGAAATCGGCGTCTCCGCTGTTCGCAAGCTGGTAGAAACCCTGGACTCCTACATTCCGGAGCCGGTTCGTGCCATCGACCAGCCGTTCCTGATGCCGATCGAAGACGTGTTCTCCATCTCCGGCCGCGGCACCGTGGTTACCGGTCGTGTTGAGCGCGGCATCGTCAAGGTTCAGGAAGAAGTGGAAATCGTTGGTATCCGTGATACCAGCAAGGCCATCTGCACCGGCGTTGAAATGTTCCGCAAGCTGCTCGACGAAGGTCGTGCTGGTGAGAACGTTGGTATCCTGCTGCGCGGCACCAAGCGTGACGACGTAGAGCGTGGCCAGGTTCTGGCCAAGCCGGGCACCATCAAGCCGCACACCAAGTTCGAGTGCGAAGTGTACGTTCTGTCCAAGGAAGAAGGTGGTCGTCACACTCCGTTCTTCAAGGGCTACCGTCCGCAGTTCTACTTCCGTACCACTGACGTGACCGGTAACTGCGAACTGCCGGAAGGCGTTGAGATGGTAATGCCGGGCGACAACATCAAGATGGTTGTCACCCTGATCGCTCCGATCGCCATGGAAGACGGTCTGCGTTTCGCGATTCGCGAAGGCGGCCGTACCGTTGGCGCCGGCGTGGTTGCCAAGATCATCGAGTAATCGGTTGATCTAACTCCGTCAGGCCGGCATAATGGTCGGCCTGACTTCGTTACAGGCCAGTAGCTCAATTGGCAGAGCGGCGGTCTCCAAAACCGCAGGTTGGGGGTTCGATTCCCTCCTGGCCTGCCAAATTTCCAAGAAGGAAGTTTGGCAAATATTCACAAGGTCCTAGCTGATGAATGCCAAGGCTGAAGCCAAAGAAACACGCTTCGACGTTCTGAAGTGGATCGTTGTGGCTGCTATCGTCGCGGTTGGTGTGGTTGGTAATCAGTATTTCTCTGCTGAGCCGATTATCTACCGTGTTCTTGTTCTGCTCGTTCTTGGTGCGGGTGCTGCCTTTGTAGCGCTGCAGACTGCCAAGGGGCAAGCATTCTTTGTTCTGGCTAAAGAGGCGCGTGCGGAAATCCGCAAGGTCGTTTGGCCGACTCGTCAGGAAACCACGCAGACCACGCTTATTGTCGTGGCTGTTGTTCTGGTAATGGCGCTGCTGCTGTGGGGGCTCGATTCCCTGCTCGGTTGGCTTGTTTCGATGATTGTAGGTTAAGGGTGCGCCGTGGCTAAGCGTTGGTACGTTGTGCATGCCTACTCCGGTTATGAAAAGCACGTAATGCGTTCGCTGGTGGAGCGCGTCAAGCTTGCCGGCATGGAAGATGGTTTTGGTGAGATTCTGGTCCCTACCGAAGAGGTAGTGGAGATGCGGAACGGCCAGAAGCGCAAAAGTGAGCGCAAGTTCTTCCCTGGTTATGTGCTTGTTCAGATGGAAATGAACGAGGGCACTTGGCATTTGGTCAAGGATACCCCTCGGGTCATGGGTTTCATTGGTGGTACGGCCGACAAGCCGGCGCCTATCACCGATAAAGAGGCCGAGGCGATCCTGCGTCGCGTTGCTGATAGCGGCGACAAGCCCAAGCCCAAGACATTGTTCGAGCCGGGCGAGACGGTTCGTGTCATTGATGGTCCGTTCGCGGACTTCAATGGTGTCGTTGAAGAGGTTAACTACGAGAAGAGCCGGATTCAGGTCGCCGTGCTCATCTTCGGCCGCTCCACGCCGGTGGAGCTGGAGTTCAGCCAGGTCGAGAAGGCATAGCTGAAATAGGCATCCCATACCCCGCAGCCAATGGTTGCGGGGTTTTGTCGTCACTGGGATAAACGCGCAAGCAAACGGGGAGCCTCAAGGCGTTCGAACCCGCAATTGGAGTTATAGATGGCTAAGAAGATTCAGGCTTATATCAAGCTGCAAGTGAAGGCTGCTCAAGCCAACCCGTCCCCGCCGGTCGGTCCGGCTCTGGGTCAGCATGGCGTGAACATCATGGAATTCTGCAAGGCGTTCAACGCCAAGACCCAGGGTATGGAGCCCGGTCTGCCGACTCCCGTGATCATCACCGTATACAGCGACCGCAGCTTCACTTTCGAAACCAAAAGCACCCCGGCTTCCGTGCTGCTGAAGAAAGCGGCTGGCATCACCAGCGGCTCTGCTCGCCCGAACAGCCAGAAAGTCGGCACCGTCACCCGTGCTCAGCTGGAAGATATCGCCAAGACAAAACAGGCTGATCTGACTGCAGCTGACCTGGATGCGGCCGTGCGTACCATCGCCGGCTCCGCTCGTAGCATGGGCCTGAACGTGGAGGGTGTGTAAATGGCTAAGCTGACCAAGCGCCAGAAGGCTATCGCCGAGAAAATCGAAGCCGGCAAACAATATGGTTTCGAAGACGCCGCCAAACTGCTGGCTGAGCTGTCGACCATCAAGTTCAAAGAGTCCGTTGATATCTCCATCAACCTGGGCGTTGACCCGCGTAAATCCGACCAGGTCGTACGTGGCGCTACCGTACTGCCGAACGGCACCGGCAAAAGCGTTCGCGTTGCCGTGTTCACCCAGGGTCCGGGCGCTGAAGCTGCTCTGGCTGCAGGTGCTGACCGCGTAGGCATGGACGAGCTGGCTGCCGAAATGAAAGGCGGCGACCTGAACTATGACGTCGTTATCGCCTCCCCGGACGCGATGCGCGTTGTCGGTCAGCTGGGCCAGATCCTCGGTCCGCGCGGCCTGATGCCGAACCCGAAGGTTGGTACCGTGACTCCGGACGTGGCCACTGCCGTGAAGAACGCCAAGGCTGGTCAGGTGCGTTTCCGTACCGACAAGAACGGCATCATCCACGCCTCCGTGGGCAAGATCGATTTCGAGCCGGTCAAGCTGAAGCAGAACGTCGAAGCTCTGCTGGTTGACCTGAAGCGCCTGAAGCCGTCCACCTCCAAGGGTGTGTACGTTCAGCGCGTGACCCTGAGCACCACCATGGGCCCGGGTCTGCAGATCGATCAGGCTTCCCTGGAAGCCTAAGAAATCAAGTCGCAGCGGGTGCTCCCGCTGCGCAGGTATTGGGGTCCCTGCCTGGCGGGGGCTATCCAAGACCGTAGGCGGTGAAAGCCTCAAACCGGGAAGTCTTTCCCGAGCCTACGCAGATGGTGCTCCCGATTCGTTTACCGAATCAGACACCAAAACGCCGTCCGGCCCCGGCTGGACGAACCGGTAACATCCAGGAGTGAACCCGTGGCAATTAAACTCGAAGACAAGAAGGCCATCGTCGCTGAAGTCAACGAGGCTGCCAAAGCTGCCCTGTCCGCTGTCGTGGCTGATGCCCGAGGCGTGACCGTGGGAGCCATGACCGGACTCCGTAAAGAGGCCCGCGAGGCTGGTGTGTACGTGAAAGTCGTGCGTAACACCCTGGCTCGTCGCGCCGTTGAAGGTACTTCTTTCGAAGTCCTCGGCGACGTGTTCAAAGGCCCGACCCTGATCGCGTTCTCCAACGAACATCCGGGCGCTGCCGCTCGTATCTTCAAGGAGTTCTCGAAGGGTCAGGACAAGTTCGAGATCAAGGCTGCCGCGTTCGAAGGCAAGCTGATCGCAGCTAACCAGATCGACGTACTGGCAACTCTGCCGACCTACGACGAGGCCGTATCGCAGCTGATGAGCGTGATCCAAGGCGCTACCAGCAAGCTGGCTCGTACCCTGGCGGCAATTCGCGACCAGAAGGAAAGCGCTGCTGCCTGATCCAGGCGCGCTGCTTCTTCTACGTAAACTCGTTTAATTCGATGGCCGTTAAAGGCCGTCCATCTATACAGGAATTAGAGTCATGGCTCTGACCAACGAAGACATCATCAACGCCGTATCCGAAATGTCCGTGATGCAAGTTGTTGAACTGATCAAGGCAATGGAAGAGAAGTTCGGCGTTACCGCCGCCGCTGCCGTTGCTGCTGGCCCGGCTGTTGCCGCTGCCGCTGCTGAAGAGCAAACCGAGTTCAACATCGTTCTGACCGAAGCCGGCGACAAGAAAGTGAACGTCATCAAAGTCGTTCGCGAACTGACCGGTCTGGGTCTGAAAGAAGCCAAGGCTGTTGTTGACGGCGCCCCGGGCGTTGTCAAAGAAGGCGCTTCGAAAGAAGAGGCCGAAGCTGCCAAGAAGGCTCTGGAAGAAGCTGGCGCCAAAGTCGAGCTCAAGTAAGCGACGACTTTGCGTCTACAGCCCGAGCGACTCGCGCGAGGCTGATGGCTGGTGGCTTATGCCACCGGCCTTTTTCCGTTCTAGGTGGTCGGCGCATGCCTCGCCCGGAACGTGAAAAACCACCCGAGAGGTGGCGCAAACCAAGGGGTTTGCACGATTTTCTGGCTACTCCCGTCGGGGGAGCCAAACAAGCAGGTGACCAAGCTGGGGAACGCTGATGGCTTACTCATACACTGAGAAAAAACGTATCCGCAAAGACTTTAGCAAGTTGCCGGACGTCATGGATGTACCCTACCTCCTGGCCATCCAGCTGGATTCGTATCGCGAATTCCTGCAGGCGGGCGCGAGCAAGGACCAGTTTCGTGATATCGGCCTGCACGCGGCCTTCAAGTCTGTATTCCCGATTATCAGCTATTCCGGTAACGCCGCTCTGGAATACGTCGGCTATCGCCTGGGCGAGCCGGCTTTCGATGTCAAGGAATGCGTGCTGCGCGGCGTAACCTTCGCCGTACCGCTGCGAGTCAAAGTCCGTCTGATCATTTTCGACAAAGAGTCGTCGAACAAAGCGATCAAGGACATCAAGGAGCAGGAAGTCTACATGGGGGAAATCCCCCTGATGACCGAGAACGGTACCTTCATCATCAACGGTACCGAGCGCGTCATCGTTTCCCAGCTGCACCGGTCTCCGGGCGTGTTCTTCGACCACGACCGCGGCAAGACCCACAGCTCGGGCAAGCTGCTGTACTCCGCTCGCATCATCCCCTACCGCGGCTCCTGGCTGGACTTCGAGTTCGACCCGAAGGACTGCGTATTCGTGCGTATCGACCGTCGCCGCAAGCTGCCGGCTTCGGTACTGCTGCGTGCGCTCGGCTACAGCACTGAAGAAGTGCTCGATGCCTTCTATGCGACCAACGTTTTCCACGTGAAAGGCGAGATCCTGCATCTGGAGCTCGTGCCTCACCGTCTGCGCGGCGAAATTGCCGTGTTCGACATCAAGGACGAGAACGGCAAAGTCATCGTTGAGCAAGGCCGCCGCATCACCGCGCGCCACATCAACCAGTTGGAAAAGGCCGGCATCAAGGAACTGGAAGTCCCCCTGGACTACGTTCTCGGCCGCACCACCGCCAAGGCTATCGTGCATCCGGCCACCGGCGAGATCATCGCCGAGTGCAACACCGAGCTGACCACCGACGTCCTGGTGAAGATCGCCAAGGCTCAGGTCGTTCGCATCGAGACCCTGTATACCAACGACATCGACTGCGGTCCGTTCATCTCCGACACCCTGAAGATCGACTCCACCGGCAACCAGCTGGAAGCCCTGGTCGAGATCTACCGCATGATGCGTCCCGGTGAGCCGCCGACCAAGGAAGCCGCCGAGACCCTGTTCAACAACCTGTTCTTCAGCGCCGAGCGTTACGACCTGTCCGCCGTCGGCCGCATGAAGTTCAACCGTCGTATCGGTCGCACCGAGATCGAAGGTTCGGGCGTGCTGAGCAAGGAAGACATCGTCGAGGTCCTCAAGACCCTGGTCGACATCCGTAACGGCAAGGGCATCGTCGACGACATCGACCACCTGGGTAACCGTCGCGTACGTTGCGTCGGCGAAATGGCCGAGAACCAGTTCCGTGTCGGCCTCGTGCGCGTCGAGCGCGCGGTCAAGGAACGTCTGTCGATGGCCGAAAGCGAAGGCCTGATGCCGCAAGACCTGATCAACGCCAAGCCGGTGGCTGCCGCGATCAAGGAATTCTTCGGTTCCAGCCAGCTCTCGCAGTTCATGGACCAGAACAACCCGCTCTCCGAAATCACCCACAAGCGCCGCGTCTCCGCACTCGGCCCAGGTGGTCTGACCCGCGAGCGCGCCGGCTTCGAAGTCCGCGACGTACACCCGACCCACTACGGCCGCGTGTGCCCGATCGAGACCCCTGAAGGTCCGAACATCGGTCTGATCAACTCCCTTGCCACCTATGCCCGCACCAACCAGTACGGCTTCCTGGAAAGCCCGTACCGCGTTGTAAAAGGCACCCAGGTGACTGACGAGATCGTCTTCCTCTCCGCAATCGAAGAGGCCGATCACGTCATCGCCCAGGCGTCCGCGACCCTGAACGAGAAGGGCCAACTGATCGACGAACTGGTGGCCGTACGTCACCTGAACGAGTTCACCGTCAAGGCGCCCGAAGACGTCACCCTGATGGACGTTTCGCCGAAGCAGGTCGTTTCCGTCGCTGCCTCGCTGATCCCGTTCCTCGAGCACGACGACGCCAACCGTGCACTCATGGGTTCGAACATGCAGCGTCAGGCCGTGCCGACCCTGCGTGCCGACAAGCCCCTGGTCGGTACCGGCATGGAGCGCAACGTCGCCCGTGACTCCGGCGTCTGCGTCGTGGCCCGTCGTGGCGGCGTGATTGACTCCGTCGATGCCAGCCGCATCGTGGTCCGCGTCAATGACGATGAAGTCGAAACCGGTGAAGCCGGTGTCGACATCTACAACCTGACCAAATACACCCGTTCCAACCAGAACACCTGCATCAACCAGCGCCCGCTGGTGCAGAAGGGTGACCAGGTCTCCCGCAGCGACATCCTCGCCGACGGCCCGTCCACCGACATGGGTGAACTGGCTCTCGGTCAGAACATGCGCGTTGCGTTCATGCCCTGGAACGGCTTCAACTTCGAAGACTCCATCTGCCTCTCCGAGCGTGTGGTCCAGGAAGATCGCTTCACCACCATCCACATCCAGGAACTGACCTGTGTGGCGCGTGACACGAAGCTCGGCCCAGAGGAAATCACCGCTGACATCCCGAACGTGGGTGAAGCAGCGCTGAACAAGCTGGACGAAGCGGGCATCGTTTACGTGGGTGCCGAAGTCGGTGCTGGCGACATCCTGGTCGGCAAGGTCACTCCGAAAGGCGAGACCCAGCTGACTCCGGAAGAGAAGCTGCTGCGCGCGATCTTCGGTGAGAAGGCTTCCGACGTTAAGGACACCTCCCTGCGCGTGCCGACCGGCACCAAGGGCACCGTCATCGACGTCCAGGTCTTCACCCGTGACGGCGTGGAGCGCGACAGCCGCGCTCTGGCCATCGAGAAGATGCAGCTCGACGAAATCCGCAAGGACCTGAACGAAGAGTTCCGCATCGTCGAAGGCGCTACCTTCGAACGTCTGCGCTCCGCCCTGGTCGGTGCCAAGGCCGAAGGCGGCGCTGGCCTGAAGAAAGGCGCCGAGATCGATGACGCCTTCCTCGACGGCCTCGACCATGGTCAGTGGTTCAAGCTGCGCATGGCCGACGACGCACTGAACGAGCAGTTGGAAAAGGCCCAGGCCTATCTCTCCGACCGCCGTCAATTGCTCGACGACAAGTTCGAAGACAAGAAGCGCAAGCTGCAGCAAGGCGATGACCTGGCTCCGGGCGTACTGAAGATCGTCAAGGTCTACCTGGCTATCAAGCGCCGCATCCAGCCGGGCGACAAGATGGCGGGCCGTCACGGTAACAAGGGTGTGGTCTCCGTGATCATGCCGGTCGAAGACATGCCCCACGATGCCAATGGCACCCCGGTGGACATCGTCCTCAACCCGCTGGGCGTACCGTCGCGTATGAACGTCGGCCAGATCCTCGAAACCCACCTGGGCCTCGCGGCCAAGGGCCTGGGCGAGAAGATTAACCGCATGCTCGAAGAGCAGCGCAAGGTCGCCGAGCTGCGCAAGTTCCTCCACGAGATCTACAACGAGATCGGTGGTCGTCAGGAAAACCTGGATGAACTGGGCGACCAGGAAATCCTCGACCTGGCCAAGAACCTGCGTGCTGGCGTACCGATGGCCACCCCGGTGTTCGACGGTGCCAAGGAGCGCGAGATCAAGGCCATGCTGAAGCTGGCCGATCTGCCGGAAAGCGGCCAGATGCGCCTGTTCGATGGTCGTACCGGCAACATGTTCGAGCGTCCGACCACCGTCGGCTACATGTACATGCTGAAGCTGAACCACCTGGTCGACGACAAGATGCACGCACGTTCCACCGGCTCTTACAGCCTGGTCACCCAGCAGCCGCTGGGTGGTAAGGCGCAGTTCGGTGGCCAGCGTTTCGGGGAGATGGAGGTTTGGGCGCTGGAAGCCTACGGCGCTGCCTATACCCTGCAGGAAATGCTGACCGTGAAGTCGGACGACGTGAACGGCCGTACCAAGATGTACAAGAACATCGTGGACGGGGATCACCGCATGGAGGCCGGCATGCCCGAGTCCTTCAACGTGTTGATCAAAGAGATCCGCTCGCTCGGCATCGACATCGAACTGGAAACCGAATAACACGAGACGCCCATACGCTGCGGCTGGTCAAGGCCGGTCGCAGCGGGTCCGTGAGGAGGAAAGGCCTTGAAAGACTTGCTGAATCTGTTGAAAAACCAGGGTCAAATCGAAGAGTTCGATGCCATCCGTATTGGCCTGGCCTCGCCCGAGATGATCCGTTCCTGGTCCTTCGGTGAAGTGAAGAAGCCGGAGACCATCAACTACCGTACCTTCAAGCCGGAGCGCGATGGCCTGTTCTGCGCCAAGATCTTCGGCCCGGTGAAGGACTACGAGTGCCTGTGCGGTAAGTACAAGCGCCTCAAGCATCGCGGCGTGATCTGCGAGAAGTGCGGTGTCGAAGTTGCCCTGGCCAAAGTGCGCCGTGAGCGCATGGGCCACATCGAACTGGCTTCGCCGGTCGCCCACATCTGGTTCCTGAAGTCCCTGCCGTCCCGTATCGGCCTGCTGCTGGACATGACCCTGCGTGACATCGAACGCGTGCTCTATTTCGAGAGCTACGTGGTGATCGACCCGGGCATGACCACCCTGGAAAAGGGCCAGCTGCTTAACGACGAGCAGTACTTCGAGGCCCTCGAAGAGTTCGGTGACGACTTCGACGCCCGCATGGGTGCCGAGGCCGTTCGCGAGCTGCTGAACGCCATCGACCTGGAACACGAGATCGGCCGCCTGCGCGAAGAGA
Source organism: Pseudomonas sp. 57B-090624 (assembly GCF_003234055.1). NCBI lineage: Bacteria > Pseudomonadati > Pseudomonadota > Gammaproteobacteria > Pseudomonadales > Pseudomonadaceae > Pseudomonas > Pseudomonas sp. 57B-090624. The sequence goes on along the minus strand of NZ_QKRU01000030.1, from coordinate 60,867 downwards.
TTCCGCAGACCAACTCGGAAACCAAGATCAAGAAGCTGTCCAAGCGCCTGAAGCTGATGGAAGCCTTCCAGGGCTCCGGCAACCATCCCGAGTGGATGGTGCTGACCGTCCTGCCGGTGCTGCCGCCGGACCTGCGCCCGCTGGTTCCGCTGGATGGTGGCCGTTTCGCGACCTCCGATCTCAACGATCTGTATCGCCGGGTCATCAACCGTAACAACCGCCTGAAGCGCCTGCTCGACCTGGCCGCTCCGGACATCATCGTGCGCAACGAAAAGCGCATGCTGCAGGAAGCTGTCGACGCCCTGCTGGACAACGGCCGTCGTGGTCGCGCCATCACCGGTTCGAACAAGCGCCCGCTGAAGTCCCTGGCGGACATGATCAAGGGTAAGCAAGGTCGCTTCCGTCAGAACCTGCTCGGTAAGCGCGTCGACTACTCCGGCCGTTCCGTGATCACCGTGGGTCCGACCCTGCGCCTGCACCAGTGCGGTCTGCCGAAGAAGATGGCCCTCGAGCTGTTCAAGCCGTTCATCTTCGGCAAGCTCGAAGCTCGCGGCATGGCCACCACCATCAAGGCGGCCAAGAAGATGGTCGAGCGCGAGCTGCCCGAGGTCTGGGACGTTCTCGCCGAAGTCATCCGTGAACACCCCGTACTGCTCAACCGCGCACCGACCCTCCACCGTCTGGGTATCCAGGCGTTCGAGCCGGTGCTCATCGAAGGCAAGGCCATCCAGCTGCACCCGCTGGTCTGCGCGGCGTACAACGCCGACTTCGACGGTGACCAGATGGCCGTTCACGTCCCGCTGACCCTCGAGGCCCAGCTGGAAGCGCGCGCGCTGATGATGTCCACCAACAACATCCTGTCCCCCGCCAACGGCGAGCCGATCATCGTGCCGTCGCAGGACGTGGTACTGGGTCTGTACTACATGACCCGTGAGGCGGTGAACGCCAAGGGTGAAGGTCGCGTATTCGCCGACCTGCAGGAAGTCGACCGCGTATTCCGCGCCGGCGAAGCGTCCCTGCACGCCCGCGTGAAAGTCCGCATCAACGAGACCGTGAAGGACAAGGATGGCTCCATCACCAAGAACACCCGTATCGTCGACACCACTGTCGGCCGTGCGCTGCTGTTCCAGGTGGTTCCGGCCGGCCTCGCGTTCGACGTGGTCAACCAGCCGATGAAGAAGAAGGCGATCTCCAAGCTGATCAACCAGTGCTATCGCGTGGTCGGCCTGAAGGACACCGTCATCTTCGCTGACCAGCTGATGTACACCGGCTTCGCCTACTCCACCATCTCCGGTGTCTCGATCGGCGTGAACGACTTCGTGATCCCGGACGAGAAGGCCCGCATCATCGACGCGGCCACCGAGGAAGTGAAGGAGATCGAGTCCCAGTACGCCTCCGGCCTGGTAACCCAGGGCGAGAAGTACAACAAGGTGATCGACCTCTGGTCCAAGGCGAACGATGAAGTGTCCAAGGCGATGATGGCCAACCTCTCGAAAGAGAAGGTGGTCGATCGCGAGGGCAAGGAAGTCGATCAGGAATCCTTCAACTCCATGTACATGATGGCTGACTCCGGTGCGCGGGGCTCCGCTGCACAGATCCGTCAGCTCGCCGGCATGCGTGGCCTGATGGCCAAGCCGGACGGCTCCATCATCGAGACCCCCATCACCGCGAACTTCCGTGAAGGCCTGAACGTACTCCAGTACTTCATCTCCACTCACGGTGCTCGTAAAGGTCTGGCGGACACCGCACTGAAGACCGCGAACTCCGGTTACCTGACCCGTCGTCTCGTCGACGTGGCCCAGGACCTGGTAGTGACCGAGATCGACTGCGGCACCGAACAGGGCCTGCTGATGACTCCGCACATCGAAGGCGGCGACGTGGTCGAGCCCCTGGGTGAGCGCGTGCTGGGTCGAGTGATCGCCCGTGACGTGTTCAAGCCGGGCTCCGACGAGGTCATCGTTCCGGCCGGTACCCTGGTCGACGAGCAGTGGGTCGAGTTCATCGAGCGCGCCAGCATCGACGAAGTGATCGTGCGTTCGCCGATCAGCTGCGAAACCCGCTACGGCATCTGCGCCAAGTGCTACGGCCGCGATCTGGCCCGTGGTCACCAGGTGAACATCGGTGAGGCGGTCGGTGTCATCGCTGCCCAGTCAATCGGTGAGCCGGGTACCCAGCTGACCATGCGTACCTTCCACATCGGTGGTGCGGCCAGCCGTACTTCCGCAGCCGACAACGTCCAGGTCAAGAACGGCGGCACCATCCGCCTGCACAACCTGAAGCACGTCGAGAACCTCAACGGTCATCTGGTTGCCGTTTCCCGTTCCGGCGAGCTGGCCGTTGCCGACGACTTCGGTCGCGAGCGCGAGCGTTACAAGCTGCCCTATGGTGCTGTCATCAGCGTCAAGGAAGGTGACAAGGTCGATCCGGGCGCCATCGTCGCCAAGTGGGATCCGCACACCCACCCGATCGTGACCGAAATGAAGGGTACCGTGACCTTCGTCGGCATGGAGGAAGGCATCACCATCAAGCGTCAGACCGACGAACTGACCGGCCTGACCAACATCGAAGTCCTGGATCCGAAGGATCGCCCGGCCGCCGGCAAGGACATTCGTCCGGCCGTGAAGCTGGTCGACGCCAATGGCAAGGAGCTGCTGCTGCCGGGTACCGACGTACCTGCCCAGTACTTCCTGCCGGCGAACGCCCTGGTTGGCGTTGCCGACGGTGCTCAAGTGGGCGTGGGTGACGTTATCGCCCGTATCCCGCAGGAGACTTCGAAAACCCGCGACATCACCGGTGGTCTGCCGCGTGTTGCCGACCTGTTCGAAGCGCGTCGTCCGAAAGAGCCGTCGATCCTGGCGGAAATCAGCGGCACGATCTCCTTCGGCAAGGAGACCAAGGGCAAGCGTCGCCTGGTCATCACCCCGACCGACGGCAGCGATCCTTACGAAGAGCTGATTCCGAAGTGGCGCCACCTGAACGTCTTCGAAGGCGAACAGGTAAACCGCGGCGAAGTCATCTCCGACGGTCCGAGCAACCCGCACGACATCCTGCGTCTGCTGGGCGTCAGCGCACTGGCCAAGTACATCGTCAACGAGATCCAGGACGTGTACCGCCTTCAGGGCGTGAAGATCAACGACAAGCACATCGAGACGATCCTGCGTCAGATGCTGCGCAAGGTCGAGATCGCCGAGTCGGGTGACTCCAGCTTCATCAAGGGCGACCAGATGGAGCTGACCCAGGTACTGGAAGAGAACGAGCGTCTGGCGACCGAAGATCGCTTCATCGCCAAGTTCGAACGCGTCCTGCTGGGTATCACCAAGGCTTCGCTGTCGACCGAGTCGTTCATCTCCGCAGCGTCCTTCCAGGAAACCACCCGCGTTCTTACCGAGGCGGCGGTCACTGGCAAGCGCGACTACCTGCGTGGCCTGAAGGAAAACGTCGTGGTGGGTCGTCTGATCCCGGCCGGTACCGGCCTGGCCTACCACAGCGAGCGCAAGCGTCAGCGCGAAGCCGGCAAGCCGGTCCGCGTGAGCGCGAGCGAAGTGGAAGCGGCGCTGACTGAAGCGCTGAACTCCAGCGGCAATTGAGTGCAAAGCCCCGGCCGACTTCTGTCGCCCGGGGCTTTGTCTTGACTGGGGGAATTAGTCTCTTTAGACTCATGCACCCCTAAATTTGGCAGGGCATGCGCTCTGCCATTTTGCTTTAGGGCAATAGCGTCGAAAGACAACAGTGGAGCTTATAGATGGCAACTATCAACCAGCTGGTACGTCAGCCGCGCAAGCGTATCGTCGAAAAATCCGACGTTCCTGCGCTGCAGAACTGCCCGCAGCGTCGTGGCGTGTGCACTCGCGTGTACACCACCACGCCGAAAAAACCGAACTCCGCACTCCGTAAGGTCTGCCGTGTTCGCCTGACCAACGGTTTTGAAGTCACCTCCTACATCGGTGGTGAAGGTCACAACCTGCAGGAGCACAGCGTAGTGCTGATCCGTGGCGGTCGTGTAAAAGACCTTCCGGGTGTTCGCTACCACACCGTTCGCGGCTCTCTGGACACCACTGGTGTCAAAGACCGTAAGCAGGGCCGTTCCAAGTACGGTACCAAGCGTCCGAAGTAATTCGGTCCGCTCACTGATTTTCAAATTTATTGAGTCGATAAGAGTAAGGTCGGGCGTAACCGAATGGTTATGGTTCCGGGCTAACCTGAAGACCGTTTGAGGGCTTATCAATGCCAAGACGTCGTGTAGCAGCCAAGCGTGAGATCCTGGACGATCCGAAATACGGAAGCCAGATCCTCGCCAAGTTCATGAACCACGTGATGGAAAGCGGCAAGAAGGCCGTAGCCGAGCGCATCGTTTACGGTGCTCTGGATACCGTCAAATCCCGCAAGAACGCCGATCCCCTGGAGATCTTCGAGAAAGCTCTCGACGCCATCGCTCCGCTGGTCGAAGTCAAGTCCCGCCGTGTAGGCGGTGCTACCTACCAGGTTCCGGTCGAAGTTCGTCCGTCCCGTCGCAATGCGCTGGCCATGCGCTGGCTGGTGGACTCCGCGCGCAAGCGCGGCGAGAAGTCCATGGCCCTGCGCCTCGCTGGCGAGCTGCTGGATGCCTTCGATGGCAAAGGCGCTGCTGTCAAGAAGCGTGAAGACGTGCACCGTATGGCTGAAGCCAACAAGGCGTTCTCGCACTACCGCTTCTAATTACGGCATCCATTCTTTCGCGAGGGCTTTATGGCTCGTAATACAGCAATTAACCGCTACCGGAACATTGGTATCTGTGCCCACGTAGACGCGGGCAAGACCACCACTACCGAGCGGATCCTGTTCTACACAGGTCTCAGCCACAAGATGGGTGAGGTGCACGACGGTGCAGCCACTACCGACTGGATGGTGCAGGAGCAGGAGCGGGGTATCACCATTACCTCCGCTGCCATCACCACCTTCTGGGAGGGCTCCCGTGGTCAGTACGACAAGTACCGCGTAAACGTCATCGACACCCCCGGTCACGTTGACTTCACCATTGAAGTTGAGCGCTCCCTGCGCGTGCTGGACGGTGCTGTCGTGGTGTTCTGCGGCACTTCCGGCGTTGAGCCGCAGTCCGAAACCGTATGGCGTCAAGCCAACAAGTACGGCGTTCCGCGTATCGTTTACGTGAACAAGATGGACCGCGCTGGCGCCAACTTCCTGCGCGTCGTCGGTCAGATCAAGAACCGCCTGGGTCACACCCCGGTTCCGGTTCAGCTGGCCATCGGTGCGGAAGATGACTTCCAGGGTCAGATCGACCTCCTGAAAATGAAGGCTATCTACTGGAACGAAGACGACAAGGGCACCTCCTACCGCGAGGAAGAGATTCCTGCGGAGCTGGTCGACCTGGCCAACGAGTGGCGCAACAACATGGTCGAGGCTGCTGCCGAAGCCAACGAAGAGCTGATGAACAAGTACCTGGAAGAGGGTGAGCTGACGATCGAAGAGATCAAGGCCGGCCTGCGTCAGCGTACTATCGCCTGCGAAATCGTTCCGGCTGTCTGCGGTTCCTCCTTCAAGAACAAGGGTGTGCCCCTGGTTCTCGACGCCGTTATCGACTTCCTGCCGGCTCCGACCGAGATCCCCGCGATCAAGGGCGTGCATCCGGACAGCACCGATGACAACGAGATCCATGACGAGCGTCCTGCGGACGACAGTGCTCCGTTCTCCGCTCTTGCGTTCAAGATCGCTACCGACCCGTTCGTAGGTACCCTGACCTTCGTTCGCGTCTACTCGGGCGTCCTGGAGTCGGGCCAGTCGGTCATCAACTCCGTGAAAGGCAAGAAAGAGCGCGTTGGTCGTATGGTGCAGATGCACGCCAACCAGCGTGACGAGATCAAGGAAGTGCGCGCTGGCGACATCGCGGCCCTGATCGGCATGAAGGACGTCACCACCGGTGACACCCTGTGCGACATCGACAAGCCGATCATCCTCGAGCGTATGGACTTCCCGGAGCCGGTAATCTCGGTTGCTGTTGAGCCGAAGACCAAGGCTGACCAGGAGAAGATGGGTATCGCCCTCGGCAAGCTGGCCCAGGAAGACCCGTCGTTCCGCGTCAAGACCGACGAAGAAACCGGCCAGACCATCATCTCCGGTATGGGTGAGCTGCACCTGGACATCCTCGTCGACCGCATGAAGCGCGAGTTCGGCGTCGAGGCCAACATCGGCAAGCCGCAGGTTTCCTACCGTGAAACCATCACCAAGGACAACGTCGAGATCGAAGGCAAGTTCGTTCGTCAGTCCGGTGGTCGCGGTCAGTTCGGTCACTGCTGGATCCGTTTCTCGGCTGCCGATGTGGACGAGAAGGGCAACATCACCGAGGGTCTGGTGTTTACCAACGAAGTCGTGGGTGGTGTTGTTCCGAAGGAATACATCCCGGCGATCCAGAAGGGCATCGAGGAGCAGATGAAGAACGGCGTTGTCGCCGGCTACCCGCTCATCGGCCTGAAGGCTTCCGTGTTCGATGGTTCGTACCACGACGTCGACTCCAACGAGATGGCGTTCAAGATCGCTGCCTCCATGGCGACCAAGCAGCTGGCCCAGAAGGGCGGCGGTAAAGTGCTTGAGCCGATCATGAAGGTAGAGGTGGTAACTCCTGAGGATTACATGGGCGACGTGATGGGTGACCTGAACCGTCGTCGTGGCCTGATTCAGGGGATGGAAGACTCGGTTTCCGGTAAGGTTATCCGTGCAGAAGTTCCGCTGGGCGAGATGTTCGGTTATGCAACCGACGTACGTTCCATGTCTCAGGGTCGCGCTAGCTACTCCATGGAATTCGCAAAATACGCCGAAGCTCCGTCGAACGTCGTCGAAGCGCTGGTTAAAAAACAAGGTTGATTCAGCCCTTTAAGTAAGAGGTTTACTGTCGTGGCTAAGGAAAAATTCGAACGTAACAAACCGCACGTCAACGTCGGCACCATTGGTCACGTAGACCATGGCAAGACCACCCTGACTGCTGCTCTGACCAAAGTCTGCTCCGAGACCTGGGGTGGTTCTGCTCGCGCTTTCGATCAGATCGACAACGCGCCGGAAGAGAAAGCTCGCGGTATCACCATCAACACCTCCCACGTTGAGTACGACTCCGCTGTTCGTCACTACGCTCACGTTGACTGCCCCGGTCACGCTGACTATGTGAAGAACATGATCACCGGTGCTGCTCAGATGGACGGCGCCATCCTGGTTTGCTCCGCCGCTGACGGCCCCATGCCGCAGACTCGCGAGCATATCCTGCTGTCCCGTCAGGTAGGCGTTCCCTACATTGTCGTGTTCCTGAACAAGGCCGACATGGTTGACGACGCCGAGCTGCTGGAACTGGTCGAAATGGAAGTTCGCGATCTGCTGAACACCTACGATTTCCCGGGCGACGACACTCCGATCGTTATCGGTTCCGCGCTGATGGCGCTGGAAGGCAAAGACGACAACGAAATCGGCGTCTCCGCTGTTCGCAAGCTGGTAGAAACCCTGGACTCCTACATTCCGGAGCCGGTTCGTGCCATCGACCAGCCGTTCCTGATGCCGATCGAAGACGTGTTCTCCATCTCCGGCCGCGGCACCGTGGTTACCGGTCGTGTTGAGCGCGGCATCGTCAAGGTTCAGGAAGAAGTGGAAATCGTTGGTATCCGTGATACCAGCAAGGCCATCTGCACCGGCGTTGAAATGTTCCGCAAGCTGCTCGACGAAGGTCGTGCTGGTGAGAACGTTGGTATCCTGCTGCGCGGCACCAAGCGTGACGACGTAGAGCGTGGCCAGGTTCTGGCCAAGCCGGGCACCATCAAGCCTCACACCAAGTTCGAGTGCGAAGTGTACGTTCTGTCCAAGGAAGAAGGTGGTCGTCACACCCCGTTCTTCAAGGGCTACCGTCCGCAGTTCTACTTCCGTACCACTGACGTGACCGGTAACTGCGAACTGCCGGAAGGCGTTGAGATGGTAATGCCGGGCGACAATATCAAGATGGTTGTCACCCTGATCGCTCCGATCGCCATGGAAGACGGTCTGCGTTTCGCGATTCGCGAAGGCGGCCGTACCGTTGGTGCCGGCGTGGTTGCCAAGATCATCGAGTAATCGAAGATCCTGACGAGAGAAGGGGCCCTTAGGGGCCCCTTTTCTTTTGGTTGGTCAAAAGTTGACACCCTTCCGGTGCATCCGTACAATCACGCCTCCTTTTAACGGGCGTAGTCCGTCCGTTGGGGAAAGCAGAGATAGAGTCTGAGGTCAAAATGCAAAACCAACAAATCCGTATTCGGTTGAAGGCTTTTGACCATCGCCTGATCGATCAATCCACCCAGGAAATCGTGGAAACCGCGAAACGTACTGGTGCTCAGGTGCGTGGTCCTATTCCTCTGCCTACTCGCAAAGAGCGGTACACCGTTCTGATCTCCCCGCACGTCAACAAAGACGCGCGCGATCAGTACGAAATCCGTACCCATAAGCGTGTCCTGGACATCGTCCAGCCGACGGATAAAACCGTCGATGCGCTGATGAAGCTCGACCTTGCGGCAGGCGTGGAAGTGCAGATCAGCCTCGGCTAATAACCTTCGGGTTTTTAGTCGTGTAACGCTCTGAAATGGGCGGCCATAGCGGGTGAAAGCCCCGTACACTCATGAGGTTTACAACATGACTATTGGTGTAGTCGGTCGTAAGTGCGGCATGACCCGCATTTTCACCGAAGAAGGTGTCTCCATTCCGGTCACGGTCATTGAGATCGAGCCGAATCGCGTCACCCAGTTCAAGACTGAAGAAAGCGATGGCTATCGTGCAGTGCAAGTCACTGTCGGTGAGCGTCGTGCTTCGCGCGTGACTGCCGCTCAGGCTGGTCACTTCGCCAAGGCTAACGTTGCCGCTGGTCGCAGCGTCTGGGAATTCCGTCTCGAAGACGGCGAATACCAGGCTGGCGATCAGATCACTGCCGAGGTTTTCCAGGCTGGTCAGCTGGTTGACGTTACCGGTCAGTCGAAAGGTAAAGGCTACGCCGGCACCATCAAGCGCTGGAATTTCCGTGGTCAAGATAATACCCACGGTAACTCCGTTTCCCACCGCGCCCCGGGCTCCATTGGCCAGTGCCAGACTCCTGGTCGTGTCTTCAAGGGCAAGAAAATGTCCGGTCACCTCGGCGCTGAGCGAGTGACTGTGCAGTCCCTGGAAGTTGTGCGTGTCGATGCAGAACGTAATCTGCTGCTGGTCAAAGGTGCCGTTCCCGGCGCTACCGGCGGTGATGTCGTTGTGCGTCCGGCTGCCAAGGCTCGTGGTTAAGAGGGGAAGCTGAGATGCAATTGAATGTAAATGGCGCTCAGGCTATCGAAGTCGACGAGCGTACCTTTGGTGGCGAGTTCAACGAGACCCTGGTTCACCAGGCTGTCGTCGCCTACATGGCTGGCGGTCGTCAGGGCACTCGTGCGCAGAAGACCCGCTCCGAAGTATCCGGTGGTGGCAAGAAGCCCTGGCGTCAGAAGGGCACCGGTCGTGCTCGTGCTGGCACCATCCGCAGCCCCATCTGGCGTTCCGGTGGTACCACTTTCGCCGCCAAGCCGCAGGATCACTCCCAGAAGCTCAACAAGAAGATGTATCGCGCTGCTCTGCGCTCCATCCTCTCCGAGCTGGTCCGTCAGGATCGCCTGGTCGTGGTTGCCGACTTCGCAGTCGAGGCGCCGAAAACCAAGGATCTGCTGGGCAAGCTGAACGGCCTGGGCCTGACCGACGTCCTCATCGTTTCCGATGATGTCGATCAGAACCTGTACCTGGCTGCTCGCAACCTGCCGCATGTCGATGTCCGTGACGTGCAGGGTTCCGACCCGGTAAGCCTGATCGCCTACGACAAGGTGTTGATCACCGTGTCCGCCGTGAAGAAATTCGAGGAGCTGCTGGGATGAACCAGGAACGCGTATTCAAGGTGCTGGTTGGCCCGCACATCTCCGAGAAGGCTACCGTGCTGGCAGATGGCAAAAGCCAATTCGTTTTCAAGGTTGCCACCGATGCAACCAAGCTGGAAATCAAGAAGGCCGTAGAAAGCCTGTTCAGCGTGAAGGTAGAAGCCGTCCGCACTGTCAACGTACAGGGCAAGACCAAGCGTACCGCTCGCGGCCTGGGCAAGCGCAACGACTGGAAAAAGGCGTACATCGCCCTCCAGCCGGGTCAAGATCTCGATTTCGCCAGCAGCGCTGAGTAAAGGGGTGCATCATGGCAATCGTTAAATGCAAACCGACTTCCGCTGGCCGCCGTTTTGTGGTCAAGGTTGTCAACCAGGAGCTGCACAAGGGTGCTCCCTACGCGCCGCTGGTTGAGAAGAAGTCGAAGACCGGTGGTCGTAACAACAACGGCCGCATCACCACTCGCCACATCGGCGGTGGTCATAAGCAGCACTATCGTCTGGTCGATTTTCGTCGCAACAAGGATGGCATTCCTGCCACCGTCGAGCGTATCGAATACGACCCGAACCGCACTGCTCACATCGCTCTGCTGAAGTATGCCGACGGCGAACGTCGCTACATCATCGCGCCGAAAGGCGTGAGCGCTGGCGACCAGCTGATTTCCGGTGCTCACGCTCCGATCAAGGCCGGTAACGCTCTGCAGCTGCGCAACATCCCGGTTGGTAGCACCGTTCACGGTGTTGAGCTGAAACCGGGCAAAGGTGCTCAGATCGCTCGTTCCGCTGGCGCTTCCGCCCAGCTGGTCGCTCGTGAAGGTGCCTACGTGACCCTGCGTCTTCGCTCCGGCGAAATGCGCAAAGTACTGGCTGAATGCCGTGCGACCCTGGGCGAAGTCTCGAACTCCGAGCACAGCCTGCGTTCGCTGGGTAAAGCTGGTGCCAAGCGCTGGCGTGGCGTTCGCCCGACCGTTCGTGGTGTTGCCATGAACCCGGTCGACCACCCGCATGGTGGTGGTGAAGGTCGTACCTCTGGTGGTCGTCATCCGGTGTCTCCGTGGGGCTTCCCGACCAAGGGCGCGAAGACCCGTGCGAACAAACGCACCGACAATATGATTGTCCGTCGCCGTAAATAATCGAGGATACGACAGTGCCGCGTTCTCTGAAAAAAGGTCCTTTTATCGATCTTCACCTACTGAAGAAGATCGAAGTGGCGGTGGAAAAGAACGATCGCAAGCCGGTGAAAACCTGGTCGCGCCGTTCCATCGTTCTGCCGCAGATGGTCGGTCTGACCATCGCTGTACACAATGGTCGTCAACACGTCCCCGTTCTCGTGAACGAAGACATGGTCGGTCACAAACTGGGCGAGTTCGCCGCTACCCGCACCTACCGCGGGCATGCTGCTGACAAGAAAGCCAAGCGTTAAGGGGTAAGGAACGATGGAAGTAGCCGCTAAGCTGTCGGGCGCTCGAATCTCCGCCCAGAAAGCCCGCTTGGTCGCCGACCAGATCCGCGGGAAGAAGGTGGGCGAAGCGCTCAACCTGTTGACCTTCAGCAGCAAGAAAGCCGCTGAGATCATGAAGAAGGTGCTCGAATCGGCCGTGGCCAACGCCGAGCACAACGAAGGCGCTGACGTGGATGACCTCAAGGTCTCCACCGTTTTCGTCAACGAAGGGCGTTCGCTGAAGCGCATCATGCCGCGTGCCAAAGGCCGTGCTGATCGCATCGTCAAGCGGTCTTGCCATATCACTGTCAAGGTTGCGGACAAGTAACGGAGTCGATCAGATGGGTCAGAAAGTACATCCCACTGGCATTCGCCTGGGAATCGTCAAGGAGCACACCTCCGTCTGGTACGCAGATAAGCGCACTTATGCCGATTATCTGTTTGCCGACCTGAAGGTTCGTGAGTACCTCCAAGACAAACTAAAAAGCGCGTCCGTAAGCCGTATCGATATTCATCGTCCGGCTCAAACCGCACGCATCACCATCCACACCGCTCGTCCCGGCATCGTGATCGGCAAGAAAGGTGAAGATGTTGAGAAGCTGCGTCAGGACCTGACCAAGCAAATGGGTGTGCCGGTGCACATCAACATCGAAGAGATCCGCAAGCCGGAACTCGACGGTATGCTGGTTGCGCAGAGCGTAGCTCAGCAGCTGGAGCGTCGCGTTATGTTCCGTCGCGCCATGAAGCGCGCTGTACAGAACGCCATGCGCATTGGTGCCAAAGGCATCAAGATCCAGGTAAGCGGTCGTCTTGGCGGTGCTGAAATCGCCCGTACCGAATGGTACCGCGAAGGTCGTGTGCCCCTGCACACCCTGCGTGCCGATATCGACTATGCAACCTACGAAGCGCACACCACCTACGGTGTGATCGGTGTGAAGGTTTGGATCTTCAAAGGCGAGGTCATTGGTGGCCGCCAGGAAGAGCTGAAGCCCCAAGCGCCCGCTCCTCGTAAAAAAGCTGCTAAGTAAGGAGTACGCAAAATGCTGCAACCCAAGCGTACAAAATTCCGCAAGCAGATGACTGGTCACAACCGTGGCCTGGCTCAGCGCGGTAGCAAGGTCAGCTTCGGCGAATTCGCCTTGAAAGCTGTCGCTCGCGGTCGTCTCACCGCTCGCCAGATCGAGGCTGCACGTCGTGCCCTCACTCGTCACGTGAAGCGTGGCGGCAAGATCTGGATCCGTGTGTTCCCCGACAAGCCTGTCACCAAGAAGCCCCTCGAAGTTCGTATGGGTAAAGGGAAGGGCGGCGTCGAGTACTGGGTAGCCCAGATTCAACCGGGCAAGGTCCTGTACGAGATCGAGGGTGTTTCCGAAGAGCTGGCGCGTGAGGCATTCGCCCTGGCTGCTGCAAAGCTGCCGCTCGCCACCTCCTTTGTTAAGCGGACGGTGATGTGATGAAAGCGAATGAACTTCGTGAAAAATCCGTACAGCAGCTGAACGAGCAACTGCTCGGCCTGCTGCGCGACCAGTTCAACCTGCGTATGCAGAAAGCAACTGGCCAGCTGGGGCAGTCTCACCTGCTCTCGCAAGTGAAGCGCGACATCGCTCGCGTCAAGACTGTGCTGAACCAGCAGGCAGGTAAGTAATCATGGCTGAAGCTCAGAAAACTGTCCGTACGCTGACCGGTCGTGTCGTCAGCGACAAGATGGACAAAACCATCACCGTCCTGATCGAGCGCCGCGTAAAGCACCCGATCTACGGTAAATATGTGAAGCGCTCGACCAAGCTGCATGCTCACGACGAAACCAACCAGTGCCGCATCGGCGACAAGGTCACCATCCGCGAGACCCGTCCGCTGGCCAAGACCAAGTCCTGGGCGCTGGTGGAAGTCGTAGAACGTGCCGTGGAAGTCTAAGGACTAAGGGTCGGAGAAAGATATGATTCAGACTCAATCCATGCTCGACGTCGCTGACAACAGCGGTGCTCGTCGCGTTATGTGCATCAAGGTCCTGGGTGGTTCGCACCGTCGTTATGCCGGTATCGGCGACATCATCAAGGTCACCGTCAAGGAAGCGATTCCGCGCGGTAAAGTGAAGAAAGGCCAGGTAATGACTGCTGTCGTGGTCCGTACCAAGCACGGCGTTCGCCGTCCTGATGGCTCGATCATCCGCTTCGATGGCAACGCTGCTGTTCTGCTGAACAACAAGCAAGAGCCGATCGGTACCCGCATCTTCGGGCCCGTGACCCGTGAACTTCGTTCCGAGAAGTTCATGAAGATCGTCTCGCTCGCCCCCGAAGTGCTGTAAGGAGAAGCCGTCATGCAAAAGATTCGTCGTGACGACGAGATCATCGTCATCGCCGGCAAAGACAAGGGCAAGCGTGGCAAGGTGCTCAAGGTTCTCACTGACCACCGTCTGGTCGTTGGTGGGATCAACCTGGTGAAGCGCCACACCAAGCCGAACCCCATGTCCGGTGTACAGGGCGGTATCGTCGAGAAGGAGGCGCCTCTGCACGTCTCCAACGTCGCCATCTTCAATGCTGAAACCAACAAGGCTGACCGCGTTGGTTTCAAAGTCGAAGACGGTAAGAAAATTCGTGTCTTCAAGTCGACCCAAAAAGCGGTTGATGCTTGAGCACTGCTAGGTAGAAGACCATGGCACGACTAAAAGAGATTTACCGGAAAGAAATCGCGCCCAAGCTGAAAGAAGAGCTTCAGCTTTCCAACGTGATGGAAGTTCCGCGCATTACCAAGATCACCCTGAACATGGGCCTGGGCGAAGCGATTGGTGACAAGAAAGTCATCGAGCACGCTGTAGCTGATCTTGAGAAGATCACTGGTCAGAAGGTCGTTGTGACCTACGCCAAGAAATCCGTAGCGGGCTTCAAGGTCCGTGAAGGTTGGCCGATCGGTGTCAAGGTGACCCTGCGTCGCGATCGTATGTACGAGTTCCTGGATCGCCTGCTGGCTATCTCCCTGCCCCGCGTGCGTGACTTCCGCGGCCTGAATGCCAAGTCCTTCGATGGTCGTGGCAACTACAGCATGGGCGTGAAAGAGCAGATCATCTTCCCGGAAATCGATTACGACAAGATCGATGCGCTGCGTGGCCTGGATATCACCCTGACCACCACCGCCCGTAACGATGATGAAGGTCGCGCCCTGCTGCGCGCCTTCAACTTCCCGTTCCGCAACTGATTGGAGTAGGAACATGGCCAAACAGAGCATGAAAAACCGTGAGCTGAAGCGTCAGCAAACGGTTGCTAAGTTCGCTAAGAAGCGCGCTGAGCTGAAAGCTATCATTGCCAACCCCAACTCCACTCCGGAAGCGCGTTGGGAAGCTCAGGTAGCTCTGCAGAAGCAGCCCCGTGACGCCAGCGCCTCGCGCCTGCGTAACCGCTGCCGTATCACCGGTCGTCCGCACGGTGTGTACCGCAAGTTCGGCCTCGGCCGTAACAAGCTGCGCGAAGCCGCCATGCGTGGTGACGTTCCCGGTCTGGTCAAGGCCAGCTGGTAATGTCGCCGTGGGTGTCGGAGCGCAAGCTCCGGCATCCGCCGAGTGGTATCAAATCAAGCCCCTTTTGGGGCTTGATTCGTTTTTGATCCGTCTCTAGAATATTCGGCTCGCCGGAGTCAGGCCTCGATTCGCCTGCGCTCTGTCGCGATTCTAGTCGCAAGGCTATTTCTTTTGTATTTAGGAGCAACTAGCCCATGAGTATGCAGGACCCGTTAGCGGACATGCTAACTCGTATCCGTAATGCCCAGATGGCTGAAAAGTCTGTCGTAAGCATGCCGTCCTCCAAACTGAAGGTGGCGGTAGCCAGCGTTCTCAAGAACGAAGGTTACATCTCGGGATACCAGATCAGCAGCGATATCAAACCTCTGCTGTCCATCGAGCTGAAGTACTTCGAAGGCCGTCCGGTCATCGAGGAACTCAAGCGCGTAAGTCGTCCTGGCCTGCGCCAGTACAAATCCGTCGATCAGCTGCCGAAAGTTCGTGGCGGCCTGGGCGTATCGATCGTTTCCACCAACAAGGGTGTGATGACTGATCGTGCTGCTCGCGCTGCTGGCGTTGGTGGCGAAGTGCTTTGCACTGTGTTCTAAGGGGGGATAAGCATGTCTCGCGTTGCTAAGAACCCCGTCAAGCTGCCCGCTGGCGTCGAAATCAAGATCGCCGGTCAGCAGCTCTCGGTGAAGGGTGCCAAGGGCGCTCTCGAACTGAACGTGCACCCGTCCGTGGAAGTGCTGCAGGAAGCTGGTGAGCTGCGTTTCGCTGCTCGCAACGGCGACCAGCAGAACCGTGCCATGGCTGGTACCACCCGTGCGCTGGTCAACAACATGGTAGTCGGCGTCAGCCAAGGCTTCGAGCGCAAGCTCCAGCTGGTAGGCGTTGGCTACAAGGCGCAAGCCAAAGGTCAAGTGCTGTCCCTGGCTCTCGGCTTCTCGCATCCGGTGGATTACGAACTGCCGCAAGGCGTTACCGCCGAAACCCCCAGCCAGACCGACATCCTGATCAAGGGTATCGACAAGCAGCTGGTTGGTCAGGTGGCGGCCGAAATTCGCGACTTCCGTCCGCCGGAGCCCTACAAGGGCAAAGGTGTGCGTTACGCCGACGAAGTCGTCCGTCGTAAAGAAGCTAAGAAGAAGTAGGGCATAGCAAATGAGCGTAAAGAAAGAAACTCGTCTGCGTCGCGCTCGCAAGGCACGCCTGAAAATGCGCGAGCTGGAAACCGTACGCCTCTGCGTGTATCGCTCTTCCCAGCACATCTACGCCCAGGTCATTTCGGCCGACGGCGCCAAGGTTCTGGCCACTGCCTCGACCCTGGACAAAGAACTGCGTGACGGCGCCACCGGCAACGTCGACGCCGCCAAGAAGGTTGGTCAGCTGGTTGCCGAGCGTGCGAAAGCAGCTGGTGTCACTCAGGTGGCGTTCGATCGTTCTGGCTTCAAGTACCACGGCCGCGTCAAGGCGCTGGCTGATGCTGCTCGTGAAGGCGGGCTGGAGTTCTAAGTTATGGCAAATAACGAGCAAAAGCGCGACGAAGGCTACATCGAGAAGCTGGTCCAGGTTAACCGTGTTGCCAAGACCGTAAAGGGCGGCCGTATCTTCACCTTCACCGCGCTGACCGTGGTGGGTGACGGTAAAGGTCGTGTTGGTTTCGGTCGTGGCAAGTCCCGCGAAGTGCCGGCTGCTATCCAGAAAGCGATGGAAGCCGCTCGCCGCAACATGATCCAGGTAGACCTGAACGGTTCGACCCTGCAGTACCCCGTCAAGTCCGCCCATGGCGCCTCCAAGGTGTACATGCAGCCGGCTTCCGAAGGTACCGGTATCATCGCCGGCGGCGCCATGCGTGCCGTTCTGGAAGTGGCTGGTGTGCAGAACGTTCTGGCCAAATGCTATGGCTCGACCAATCCGGTGAACGTGGTTTATGCCACCTTCAAGGGTCTGAAGAACATGCAGTCCCCGGAGTCCGTTGCAGCCAAGCGTGGTAAGAGCGTCGAGGAGATTCTCTAATCATGGCAACTGTCAAAGTAACGCTGATCAAGAGCGTTAACGGCCGTCTGGCTAACCACAAAGCTTGCGTCAAGGGCCTCGGCCTGCGTCGCATTGGTCACACCGTCGAAGTTCAGGACACCCCTGAAAATCGCGGCATGATCAACAAGGCTTACTACCTTCTGCGCGTCGAGGGTTAATCCATGAAACTGAACGATCTGCGTTCCGCGCCGGGTGCCCGTCGCGAGAAGCACCGTCCGGGCCGTGGTATCGGCAGCGGCTTGGGCAAGACTGGTGGCCGTGGTCACAAAGGTCAAACCTCCCGCTCCGGTGGCACCATCGCTCCGGGCTTCGAGGGCGGCCAGCAGCCGCTGCATCGTCGTCTGCCGAAGTTCGGCTTCGTTTCCCTGAAGGCCATGGATCGCGCAGAAGTGCGCACCTCCGAGCTGGCCAAGGTTGAAGGCGATGTCGTCACTCTGCAGTCGCTGAAGGATGCCAACGTGATTAACCAGAACGTACAGCGTGTGAAAATCATGCTGTCGGGCGACGTTACTCGCGCGGTCACCCTGAAAGGTATCGCCGCCACCAAGGGTGCGCGTGCGGCTATCGAAGCAGCTGGCGGTAAGTTCGAGGACTAAATGGCTAAGCAAGGTGCTCTCTCCGCGCTCAGCAATGGCGGGTTATCCGAGCTCTGGGCTCGACTGCGTTTCCTGTTCCTGGCGATCATCGTCTACCGGATTGGCGCGCACATTCCAGTGCCCGGGATAAACCCAGACCGGCTGGCCGAGCTGTTCCGGCAGAACGAGGGGACCATTCTTAGCCTGTTCAACATGTTTTCCGGCGGCGCGCTGGAGCGCATGAGCATTTTTGCACTGGGGATCATGCCGTACATCTCGGCGTCGATCATCATGCAGCTCATGACCGCTATTAGCCCGCAGCTGGAGCAGTTGAAGAAGGAAGGTGAAGCTGGCCGTCGCAAGATCAGCCAGTACACCCGCTACGGCACTGTAGTCCTGGCGCTGGTGCAGGCAGTCGGCATGTCCGTCGGCCTCGCCAGTCAGGGCGTCGCATTCTCGACTGATTTCGGCTTCTACTTCGTGGCCGTCACCACCTTCGTGGCTGGTGCGATGTTCATGATGTGGCTGGGCGAGCAGATCACGGAGCGCGGTGTTGGCAACGGTATCTCGATGCTGATCTTTGCAGGCATCGTTGCCGGTCTTCCGAGGGCGATCGGGCAGTCTTTCGAGTCTGCACGCCAGGGCGATATCAACATCTTCGCCCTCGTCGCCATCGGTTTGCTGGCGGTAGCGATCATCGGTTTCGTGGTGTTCATTGAGCGTGGCCAGCGTCGCATCGCGGTGCACTACGCCAAGCGTCAGCAGGGCCGCAAGGTCTTCGCTGCGCAGACCAGCCACCTGCCGCTCAAGGTGAACATGGCGGGCGTGATCCCGGCCATCTTCGCCAGCAGCATCCTGCTGTTCCCAGCGTCGCTGGGGGCATGGTTCGGTCAGTCCGACAAAATGGGCTGGCTACAGGACCTTTCGCAGGCGATCGCCCCCGGTCAGCCTTTGAACATTCTGCTGTTTAGTGCAGGGATCGTTTTCTTCTGCTTCTTCTACACAGCGTTGATGTTCAATCCGAAAGACGTGGCGGAAAACCTGAAGAAGTCCGGTGCCTTTATTCCGGGTATCCGTCCTGGTGAGCAGTCCGCGCGCTATATCGATGGCGTACTGACCCGCTTGACCATGTTCGGTGCTCTGTACATGACGGCTGTTTGCCTGCTTCCGCAGTTCCTTGTGGTGGCAGCCAACGTTCCGTTCTACCTTGGCGGGACCTCGTTGCTGATCGTTGTTGTGGTTGTCATGGACTTTATGGCCCAAGTGCAATCTCACCTCGTTTCGCACCAGTACGAATCCCTGATGAAGAAAGCCAACCTGAAGGGCTACGGCGGCGGAATGCTCCGCTGACCCAGTTCCGTAAGGTTCTAGGAGTTACTGATGAAAGTTCGTGCATCGGTGAAAAAGCTGTGCCGCAACTGCAAGATCGTTCGCCGCGAAGGTGTTGTTCGCGTGATCTGCAGCGCGGAACCGCGTCACAAACAGCGCCAAGGCTGAGTGTGATTCACGCGTTATGAGCCCGGCAGCTAGTGCGCTGCCGGGTTGATTATTCGTTTCTACAGCGTTAATATCGCGCGCCCTATTTCTTGGCTTCCGGGGCGTAGGTAGCTGTCAACTGGAGTTTCACTGAATGGCCCGTATTGCAGGCGTCAACATTCCAGATAACAAGCACACTGTTATCTCGCTGACCTACATCTACGGTGTTGGTCGCACCACTGCACAGAACATCTGTGCAACCACCGGGGTCAACCCGGCGGCAAAGATCAAGGATCTCTCTGACGAGCAGATCGAACAGCTGCGTGGCGAAGTCGCGAAGCTCACCACTGAAGGTGACCTGCGTCGCGAAATCAACATGAACATCAAGCGTCTGATGGACCTGGGTTGCTACCGCGGCCTGCGTCATCGTCGTGGCCTGCCTGTTCATGGCCAACGTACCAAGACCAACGCGCGTACCCGTAAGGGCCCGCGTAAGCCGATCCGCAAGTAATTGCGCCCGCGAATCGACAGGAACTAAGTCATGGCTAAGCCTGCTGCTCGTCCCCGTAAGAAAGTCAAAAAGACAGTGGTTGATGGGATCGCCCACATCCACGCGTCTTTCAACAACACCATCGTGACCATCACTGACCGCCAAGGTAATGCCCTGTCCTGGGCCACCTCCGGTGGTTCCGGTTTCCGCGGCTCCCGTAAAAGCACTCCGTTCGCTGCCCAGGTAGCTGCTGAGCGTGCTGGTCAAGCTGCCCTGGAATACGGCCTGAAGAACCTCGACGTCAACGTCAAGGGCCCGGGTCCGGGTCGCGAATCCGCTGTGCGTGCTCTGAACGCCTGCGGCTACAAGATTGCCAGCATCACCGACGTGACGCCCATCCCGCATAACGGGTGCCGTCCGCCGAAGAAGCGTCGCGTGTAATAGGAGACAGTGAGAAATGGCTCGTTACATTGGTCCCAAATGCAAACTGTCCCGTCGTGAAGGCACCGACCTCTTCCTGAAGAGTGGTGCTCGCGCGCTCGAATCCAAGTGCAACATCGAATCGGCTCCTGGCCAGCACGGCGCTCGTCGTGGTCGCCTGTCCGACTACGGCACCCAGCTGCGCGAGAAGCAGAAAGTGCGCCGTATCTACGGTGTCCTGGAGCGTCAGTTCAGCGGTTACTACAAAGAAGCTGCCAGCCGTAAGGGCGCTACCGGCGAGAACCTGCTGCAACTCCTCGAGTGCCGCCTGGACAACGTCGTGTACCGCATGGGCTTCGGTGCTACCCGCTCCGAGTCCCGCCAGCTGGTATCGCACAAAGCCATCAGCGTGAATGGTCAGACCGTCAACGTACCGTCTTTCCAAGTCAAGGCCGGTGACGTTGTTGCCATCCGCGAGAAGTCGAAGAATCAGCTGCGTATCGTTCAAGCCCTTGAACTGTGCGCCCAACGCGGTCGCGTTGAGTGGGTTGAAGTCGACGTCGAGAAGAAGTCCGGCGTTTTCAAAAGCGTTCCGGCACGTACTGATCTGTCCGCCGACATCAACGAAAACCTGATTGTCGAGCTCTACTCCAAGTAAGGGCTAGAAAATAGGTGCATCCATGCAGAGTTCGGTAAATGAGTTCCTGACCCCCCGTCACATTGATGTGCAGGTGGTCAGTCCGACCCGCGCCAAGATCACGCTCGAGCCTCTCGAGCGCGGTTTCGGCCATACCCTGGGCAACGCGCTGCGTCGCATCCTGTTGTCCTCCATGCCTGGCTGTGCAGTAGTCGAGGCCGAAATCGATGGCGTACTCCATGAGTACAGCGCCATCGAAGGTGTTCAGGAAGATGTCATCGAAATCCTGCTCAACCTGAAAGGTCTGGCTGTCAAGCTGCACGGTCGTGACGAAGTAACGCTGAACCTGGTCAAGAAAGGTTCGGGCGTGGTCACTGCTGCCGATATTCAGCTGGATCATGATGTCGAGATCGTCAATGGCGACCACGTGATCGCTAACCTGGCGGAAAACGGTGCACTGAACATGAAGCTCAAAGTGGCTCGTGGTCGCGGCTATGAGCCGGCTGACGCGCGCCAGAGCGATGAAGACGAGAGCCGCAGCATCGGTCGCTTGCAGCTCGACTCCTCGTTCAGCCCGGTCCGTCGCGTTGCCTACGTCGTGGAAAACGCCCGTGTCGAGCAGCGTACCAACCTGGACAAGCTGGTTATTGACCTGGAAACCAACGGTACCCTGGACCCCGAAGAGGCCATCCGTCGTGCCGCTACCATCCTGCAACAGCAGCTGGCAGCGTTCGTCGACCTCAAAGGTGACAGCGAGCCCGTAGTAGTCGAGCAGGAAGACGAGATCGATCCGATCCTGCTGCGCCCGGTTGATGATCTTGAGCTGACCGTACGTTCGGCCAACTGCCTGAAGGCGGAGAACATTTACTACATCGGTGATCTGATTCAGCGCACCGAAGTGGAACTGTTGAAGACTCCGAACCTGGGCAAGAAGTCCCTGACCGAGATCAAGGACGTCCTGGCCTCCCGTGGTCTGTCCCTCGGCATGCGCCTCGACAACTGGCCGCCGGCAAGTCTTAAGAAGGACGACAAGGCGACTGCCTGATCGTCGTAATCACCGAACGTGAGTTTGGTAAGGAATTGAACCATGCGTCATCGTAAAAGTGGCCGTCACCTCAGCCGCACCAGCGCACACCGCAAGGCCATGTTCCAGAACATGGCGGTATCGCTGTTCGAGCACGAACTGATCAAAACCACCCTGCCGAAAGCCAAGGAACTGCGCCGCGTTGCCGAGCCGCTGATCACCCTGGCCAAGGAAGACAGCGTTGCCAACCGTCGTCTGGCCTTCGACCGTACTCGTTCGAAAGCCATCGTTGGCAAACTGTTCAACGATCTGGGCAAGCGCTACGCCAACCGTCAGGGCGGCTACCTCCGCATCCTGAAGTGCGGCTTCCGCGCTGGCGACAACGCTCCGATGGCCTACGTTGAGCTGATCGACCGTCCGGTCGGCGGCGCAGCAGTAGAAGCTGCCGAGTAAGTCGTACGCTACAAGAAGAAACCGGGCCTAGTGCCCGGTTTTTTCGTTCTGGATTCCGAGGTTTTTCGTCCTGCTAGCGTTGCGCTGGTAGCGCTAGCCTTCTGGAGCCCATCGTTTCCGGCCTACGTGATCGAAAGATATTATCTATCGGCCGTTTCCCTTTAATGCATTGGCTCTGTTCTTCCTCGTCCCTCATCCTCTCTCTCGTTGGCTCGCCGCGAAACTATCTGTTGAGGACGTTATAGATGGACAAGAAGACCTACCTGACCACCGCATCCGGTGCACCCGTCGCTGATAACCAGAACTCCCGTTCCGCCGGCCCGCGTGGACCGTTGCTGCTCGACGACTTCCACCTGATCGAGAAGCTTACCCACTTCAACCGCGAGAACATCCCCGAACGGCGCGTCCATGCCAAGGGCTCCGGCGCCTATGGCACCTTCACCGTCACCCGCGACATCACCCGCTATACCCGCGCCAAGTTGTTCGAGGCCGTCGGCAAGCAGACCCCGACCTTCCTGCGCTTCTCGACCGTGGGTGGCGAGCGTGGCTCGGCGGATACCGAACGCGACCCCCGCGGCTTCGCCCTGAAGTTCTACACCGAGGAAGGCAACTGGGACATCGTCGGCAACAACACGCCGGTGTTCTTCATCCGCGATCCGCTGAAATTCCCCGACTTCATCCACACCCAGAAGCGCCTCCCGCAAAGCAACCTCAAGAGCGCGCAAATGATGTGGGACTTCTGGTCGCACTCGCCCGAGGCACTGCATCAGATCACCATCCTGTTCTCTGACCGGGGGATACCGGACGGCTACCGCCACATGCACGGCTTCGGCAGCCACACCTACAGCCTGATCAATGCCCAGGGCGAGCGTCACTGGGTCAAGTGGCACTACAAGACCAAGCAGGGCATCAAGAACCTGGCGCCGGCCGAAGCGGCCCGCCTGGCCGGTACCGACCCCGATTACGCCCAGCGCGACCTGTTCAATGCGATCGAGCGTGGCGAGTTCCCCAAGTGGAGCGTGTGCATTCAGATCATGAGCGAGGCCCAGGCCGAAGCTCACCATGAGAACCCCTTCGACGTGACCAAGACCTGGTCGCAGAAGGAGTTCCCGCTGATCGAAGTGGGCGAACTCGAGCTCAACCGCAACCCGGCGAACTACTTCGCGGAAGTCGAGCAGGCCACCTTCGGCCCGAGCAACATGGTGCCCGGCGTCGGCCTGTCGCCGGACCGCATGCTGCAAGGCCGCGTATTCGCCTACGCCGATGCGCACCGCTACCGCGTGGGCACCAACCACCAGCAACTGCCGGTGAACGCGCCGCGCTCGCCGGTGAACAGCTACCAGCGCGATGGCGCCATGGCATTCGGCAGCAATGGCGGCGCGGCGCCCAACTACGAGCCCAACAGCTACGCGAATGCGCCCAGGCAGGCGCCCGAGTACGCCGAGCCGCCGCTGGCGCTGAGCGGTGCCGCTGCCCGTCACGACCACCGCGAGGACAGCGACTACTACAGCCACGCCGGTGCGCTGTTCCGCCTGATGAATGCCGAGCAGAAGGCGTTGCTGATCAGCAACATCGCCGGCGCCATGGCCGGTGTCAGCGAGGACGTGGTACAGCGCCAGCTGCAGTACTTCTTCAAGGCCGACCCGGCCTACGGCGAAGGCATCGCCAAGGCGCTGGGCGTCCAGCTCGGCTGACCCTTCACCCTGCATGAAAAAGCCCCTGTCACCTCGCGGTGGCAGGGGCTTTTCATTGTGCGCTGGACTCAGGCGCGATCACGCTCCAGCAGCGGCTTGAGGAAGTGCCCGGTGTGTGACTGCTTCATCTCCGCCACGTCTTCCGGCGTGCCGGTGGCGATGATCTGGCCACCCTTGGAGCCGCCCTCGGGACCCAGGTCCACCAGCCAGTCCGCGGTCTTGATCACATCCAGGTTGTGCTCGATCACCACCACCGTGTTGCCGTGGTCGCGGAGGCGGTGCAGCACATCCAGCAGTTGCTGGATATCCGCGAAGTGCAGGCCCGTGGTCGGCTCGTCGAGGATGTACAGCGTCTTGCCCGTGTCACGCTTGGACAGCTCGCGGGACAGCTTCACCCGCTGCGCCTCGCCGCCGGACAGCGTGGTCGCCGACTGCCCCAGGCGGATGTAGGAGAGCCCTACGTCCATCAGCGTCTGCAGCTTGCGGGCGATGGCCGGGACGGCGTCGAAGAACTCGCGCGCCTCCTCGATGGTCATGTCCAGCACCTCGGTGATGCTCTTGCCCTTGTAGCGGACTTCCAGCGTTTCGCGGTTGTAGCGCTTGCCCTTGCACACATCGCAGGGCACGTAGATGTCCGGCAGGAAGTGCATCTCCACCTTGATCACGCCGTCGCCCTGGCAGGCCTCGCAGCGGCCGCCCTTGACGTTGAAGGAGAAGCGCCCCGGCCCGTAGCCACGGGAACGCGATTCCGCCACGCCGGCGAACAGCTCGCGGATCGGCGTGAACAGCCCGGTGTAGGTCGCCGGGTTGGAGCGCGGCGTGCGACCGATGGGGCTCTGGTCGATGTCCACCACCTTGTCCAGGTGCTGCAGCCCGTCGAAGCTGTCGTGCGGTGCGGCCTCCAGCGTCGTGGCACCGTTCAGCGCAGTGGCGGTGATGGGGAACAGGGTGTTGTTGATCAGCGTCGACTTGCCCGAGCCCGACACGCCGGTGATGCAGGTCAGCAACCCGACCGGGATCTCCAGATTGACGTTCTGCAGGTTGTTGCCACGCGCACCCTTGAGCAGCAGCGACTTCTTCTTGTCGCGTGGGGTGCGCTTGGCCGGCACGGCGATCTTCACCCGGCCCGAGAGGTACTTGCCGGTCAGCGAGTCGGGGTGCGACATCACCTCGTCCGGCGTGCCCTCGGCGACGATCCGACCGCCATGTACGCCGGCGCCCGGGCCGATGTCGACCACGTAGTCGGCGAGGCGGATGGCGTCCTCGTCGTGCTCGACCACGATCACCGTATTACCGATGTTGCGCAGGTGGGTGAGGGTGGCCAGCAGGCGCTCGTTGTCCCGCTGGTGCAGGCCGATCGAGGGCTCGTCGAGGATGTACATCACCCCCACCAGGCCGGCGCCGATCTGGCTGGCCAGGCGGATACGCTGCGCCTCGCCGCCGGAGAGGGTGTCGGCGCTGCGATCCAGGGTCAGGTAGTCCAGGCCGACGTTGACCAGGAACTGCAGGCGCTCGCGGATTTCCTTGAGGATCTTGTCGGCGATCTCGCCCTTGCGCCCGGGCAGGCTCAGGTCGCCGAAATACTCGGCGGCATCGCCCACCGGCAGGCCGGTCACTGCCGGCAGGGTCTTCTCGCCCACCCACACGTGGCGCGCCTCGCGGCGCAGGCGGGTGCCCCGGCAGTCCGGGCAGGGCTGGGTGCTGAGGAACTTGGCCAACTCCTCGCGCACGGTGTTCGACTCGGTCTCGCGGTAGCGGCGCTCCAGGTTGGGGATGATCCCCTCGAACGGGTGCGAACGCTTGACGATGTCGCCACGGTCATTGAGGTAGCGGAAGTCCACGTCCTCGCGGCCGCTGCCGAAGAGGATCGCCTTCTGGTCCTCGGCCGGCAGCTCGTCGAAGGGCTTTTCCAGGCTGAAGCCGTAGTGTGCGGCCAGGGAGCCGAGCATCTGGAAGTAATAGACGTTGCGTCGGTCCCAGCCGCGGATCGCGCCCTCGGCCAGGGTCAGCTCGCCATTGACCAGGCGCTTGGCGTCGAAGAACTGCTTCACGCCCAGGCCGTCGCAGGTGGGGCAGGCACCGGCCGGGTTGTTGAAGGAGAACAGCTTGGGTTCCAGCTCGCTGATGGAGTGGCCGCAATGGGGGCAGGCGAAGCGCGCGGAGAAGATGATCTCTTCGCCCGGCTCGTCGTCCATCGGCGCCACCAGCGCAATGCCGTCGGCGAGATTGATCGCCGTCTCGAAGGATTCCGCCAGGCGCTGCTGCAGGTCGGCGCGGACCTTGAAGCGGTCCACCACCACATCGATGGAGTGCTTCTTCTGCTTGTCCAGCTTGGGCAGTTCGTCCATCTCGTAGAGGCGGCCGTTGACCCGCGCCCGCACGAAGCCCTGGGCACGCAGCTCGTCGAACACCGCGAGGTGTTCACCCTTGCGCTCGCGGATCACCGGCGCCAGCAGCATCAGCTTGCGGCCCTCGGGCAGCGCCAGGACCTGGTCGACCATCTGGCTGACGGTCTGCGCCTCCAGCGGCACGTCGTGGTCCGGGCAGCGCGGCGTACCGGCGCGGGCATAGAGCAGGCGCAGGTAGTCGTAGATCTCGGTGATGGTGCCCACGGTGGAGCGCGGGTTGTGCGACGTGGACTTCTGCTCGATGGAAATGGCCGGCGACAGCCCCTCGATGGTGTCGACATCGGGCTTTTCCATCATCGACAGGAACTGCCGGGCATAGGCCGACAGCGACTCCACATAGCGACGCTGGCCTTCGGCGTAGAGCGTGTCGAAGGCCAGGGAGGATTTGCCGGAACCGGACAGGCCGGTGATCACGATCAGCTTGTCGCGCGGCAGGGTGAGATCGACGTTCTTCAGGTTATGGGTACGGGCCCCACGGATCAGGATCTTGTCCACTGCTGCCTCGTTTGGCGTGCGGGAAACCCGCGATTATACGGGGCGCGCCTAGCCTGCGGCAAAGGCGCGCGACTGTGCTGTAGACCATCGGGACTGTTAGAATGCGCGACATTTTTTGGCGCCGGCACAGGCCGTGCACCCAGGGTCGGGTGCGTGCGCCGCCGAGGGGCACGACGCATTTCCCCGTATCCGTTTCCCATGAGGAATCTATGCACGACTCCCATTCCGAACGCATGAGCGGCCGCGAGACCCGAGCGGCCAGCGGCCTCGCCCTGGTGTTCGCCTTCCGCATGCTCGGCATGTTCATGGTGCTGCCGGTTCTGGCCACCTACGGGCAGGACCTGGCCGGCGCGACCCCCGCGCTGATCGGCCTGGCCATCGGCGCCTACGGCCTGACCCAGGCGGTGCTGCAGATCCCCTTCGGCATCGTTTCCGATCGCATCGGTCGCCTGCCCGTCATCTACATCGGCCTGCTGATCTTCGCTGCCGGCGCGGTGCTCGCCGCCAACGCCGACTCCATCTGGGGCGTGATCGCCGGCCGCGTGCTGCAGGGGGCCGGGGCGATCTCCGCCGCCGTCATGGCGCTGCTCTCCGACCTCACCCGCGAGCAGCACCGCACCAAGGCCATGGCCATGATCGGCATGAGCATCGGCGTCTCCTTCGCCGTCGCCATGGTCGTCGGCCCGCTGGTCACGCGTGCCTTCGGCCTCTCCGGCCTGTTCTGGGTGACCGCCGTGATGGCCCTGGTGGGCATCGTCATCATCGCCCTGGTGGTGCCGCGCGCCGACCACCCGCTGCAGCACCGCGAATCCGGCGTCGCCCGCCAGGCACTGCTGCCCACCCTCAAGCACCCCGACCTGCTGCGCCTGGACTTCGGCATCCTCGCCCTGCACGCCGTGCTCATGGCCAGCTTCGTCGCCCTGCCGCTGGCGCTGGTGGAGAAGGCCGGCCTGCCCAAGGAACAGCACTGGTGGGTCTACCTCACCGCGTTGCTGGTGGGCTTCTTCGGCATGGTGCCCTTCATCATCTACGCCGAGAAAAAGCGCCGGATGAAGCGCGTGCTGCTCGGGGCCGTCAGCGTGCTCCTGGCCTGCGAACTGTACTTCTGGGCCTTCGGCGACACCCTCCAGGCGCTGGTCATCGGCACCATCGTCTTCTTCACCGCCTTCAACCTGCTGGAAGCCTCGCTGCCGTCGCTGATCAGCAAGGTCGCCCCGGCTGGCGGCAAGGGCACCGCGATGGGCGTCTACTCCACCAGCCAGTTCCTCGGCGCGGCCCTCGGCGGCATCCTCGGTGGCTTCATGTTCCAGCACGGCGGCCTGTCCGTCGTGTTCATCGGATGTGCCGCCATCTGTGCGATTTGGCTCGCCATTGCTGTTACTATGCGCGAGCCTCCGTATGTCACCAGCCTGCGCCTGCCCCTCTCAGCAGCGGCCCTCGGCGATGCCGGGCTGGTGGCGCGATTGCTGGCAACGCCCGGAGTGGCCGATGCCGTAGTGGTGGCCGAAGAAGGCGCCATCTATATCAAGTTGGATACCGAACAATTGGACCGCACGTCCCTGGAGCGCCTGATCAACGCGGCGCCCGAACGTGCTGAAGCCTAGGAGAACGTTATGGCCCGTGGGGTTAACAAAGTCATTCTGGTTGGCAACGTCGGCGGCGATCCCGAAGTCCGCTACATGCCCAACGGCAACGCCGTGACCAACGTCACCCTGGCCACCAGCGAAAGCTGGAAGGACAAGCAGACCGGCCAGCAGCAGGAACGCACCGAATGGCACCGCGTGGTGTTCTTCGGCCGCCTCGCCGAGATCGCCGGCGAATACCTGCGCAAGGGCTCGCAAGTCTATGTCGAAGGCACCCTGCGCACCCGCGAATGGGAAAAGGACGGCGTCAAGCGCTACACCACCGAGATCGTCGTCGACATCAACGGCCAGATGCAGCTGCTCGGCGGTCGTCCCGGCAACGATGGCGACTCCGCCCCGCGTGCCCCGCGCCCGCAGCGTGAGCCGCAACAGTCCGCCCCGCGCGAACAACAGCAGCGCCCGGCTCCCCAGCCCGCCGCCCAGCCGGCCCCGGACTACGACAGCTTCGACGACGACATCCCGTTCTGATTCGAGCCGTCCGGCACAGACAAAGGCGCAGCCCCCCGGCTGCGCCTTTTTCGTTTCGGGAGGAGGAAAGCGGCACCCGGCGACCCGGTTATCCACAGCCGGCCTTCACCTGTCGGATCAGCCTGCAGCCCGCGTGGGGCGGGACTTTGTGAACGCAACATCACATTCAGCCCGGGCTCTGGACGCTGGAAAACCGCCTCTATAGGCTTGCCCACCATTCCATCGACCGCCCTCCCGGAACCCACCATGCAACTCAATGGACTGACCGCCGTTCTGCTGCTGGCCGGCCTGCCCCTGTGCAGCATCGCCAGCCCCTACCAGACCCTCGCCCGTGACGCGGAAAGCAGTGCCCGCTGGGGCTTGCTCGGCAGTGCCGCCGAGCAGTACCGCGCCATCCTCGCCGACCCGGGCCTGAGCGCCAGCCACCCCCGCGCGCGCCTGGCCCTGGCCAAGGTCCATGCCGACGCCCTCGACTACCCGGCCGCCAAGGCCGAACTGGCGCGGCTCAAGCAGGACGCCCCCGACTCCGCGGAGGCCAGGGAAGGCGCCAAGCTGGCCAAGCGCATCGCCAGGAAGCTCAAGACCCACACCTTCGGCGGCCGCGTCGCCGTGGCCCGGGTGCATGACACCGACACCGCCAACGCCAGCGCCGGCATGACCCAGGACCCCTCGTTCGATGACGAGGACGACGAAGACGAAGGCATGGACGACATGGCCTTCGAGGACGACGACAGCCTCGACGACCTGCTCGACGACATCGACCTGGACGAGGACGACCTGGATGACGACGGCGAGGAAGACGACGACACCGCGCCCACCCCGGTCGCCAAGCCCAAGTCCACCGTCCACGACAACCGCTGGCAGGCCGCCGGCAGCCTGCGCTACGGCTACGGCTTCGACGACCGTGGCAGCCGCTGGAACCTCGGCGCCAACATCGCCCAGGCCCGCCAGGACGACCGCGGCGAACTCAACCGGCAGACCTGGGCAGTCTCCACCGGCCCCAGCTTCGTCATCCCGGCCTGGCGCCTGAAGCTCAACGCCGCCGTCACCTACCTGCAGCTGTACAAGGACCACCAGTACGACCTCTCCAGCACCATCTGGTCCCTGGGCGCCAGCCACAAGCTGAATCGCGTGCTGGAGCTGTACACCCGTTACAACTACGAGAACCGTGGCCTGGAGAACGACAGCCCGCTGGACATCGACGTCGATACCTTCAAGGTCGGCACCCGCTTCAAGCCCACCGGCAAGGACAGCTTCGACCTCAGCTACTCGCCCAAGGTGGAAGACAACGACACGCGCAACAAAGACAAGGAGCAGGAGGGCTGGAAGATCAGCTACGCCCGCAAGCTGCCCTGGGACAGCTTCGCCAGCGTCGCCTACAGCCGCCGTCACACCGACTTCGAGCACGACCCCTCCGGCAAGGAAGAGGACGAGACCAAGCACGTCGTCACCCTCGGTCACACGCTCACCAAGGGCCTGGTGATGACCCTCAGCTACGAGCACAAGGACAAGGACTCCAACCTGCCCGGTCGTGACAAGAACAACGAAAGCACCGCCCTCGGCCTGAGCTATAAGTTCTGACCGAAAGCGGCTCGCCGCCCCTCGCGGGCGCGGGCCGCACTGGCGCGCCGGGCCTGCCGCTTGCGCCACCAGATGACCACGCCGGTGACGCTCAGCCCGGCGATGGCCAGCCCCAGCAGCGCGATCACGATGCGCCCCGGCAACCCCGCGATGCGCCCGCCGTGGATTGGTGCCTGCAGCCGGTAGAAGCGTTCACCCGGCGTGCCGCGCCCGGCGATCTCCTCGCCGATCAGGCGCCCGTCGGTGCCATGGAAGAACAGCCAGGACTTGTCCAGTGGGTTGGCATCGTGGCCCCCGAAACCGGCGCCGAAGAAGTTGTACTCGACGCTGTAGTACAGCTCGCCGATCTCCCCCTCGATGCCCAGCCGCTCACCTTCCGCCTGCGCCAGCCGGTAGATGCGCTGGTAATCCATCTGTGTCTCGCCCAGCTGTTCGCGGGGCATCTGGCTGCGCCGGTGGTAGGTGCTCGGCGGCGCGTCCGAGAACAGCGACACCACCGGCTTGAACACCGGCTCCGGCAGGTTCATCGCCACGCTGCTCACCGCCACCGGCAGGAGCAGCAGCCACAGCCAGAGCCCACCGGCCCGGTGCAGGTCGAGGTTGCGCCGGTAGCGGCTGGCACCGCGTTTGAGCGTCCAGGCCGTCCACCACTTCTTCAGGAAGGGCCGGCCACGGGGCAGCGTCAGCCAGGCGCCAGCGAAGCAGTCGATGACCCAGAGGATCGCCACCAACCCCATCAGGATCAGCCCCCAGTTGCCCGGCAGCGCCAGGGTGTAGTGGAACTCCAGCAGGAAGGGGATGAGGTTCTGCGCCTGCAGGCAGCACGCCCCCCACTGGCGCATGCCCAGCTCGGCGCCGCTCACCGGGTCCAGGTAGATCACCCGGTGGTGCAAGTCGTAGGGCGCGCCGGTGGCCGGGTCGGTACGAGGCACCGCCGCCATCAGCGCGGCGTGGCCGGCTTCGTCCGGCACCTCCATGTACCAGACCTGCAGGCGCGGCTCGGCCTGCTCGATGCGCTGCACCAGCTCGCCCGGCGACAGCAGCGGCCCCCGTGCGGGTGCGTGGTAGAAGGCCGGGTTCAGCCATTCATCGATCTCGTGCTGGAAGGCCAGCAGGCTGCCGGTGAGCCCGGCGAGGGCGAGGAACAGCGCGGTGGCCAGGCCGAGGTAGCGGTGCAGCAGGACGATAAGGGGGCGCATGGGCGCTCTCCTGTGGATAAGTCTGTCACGCACATGAACGAGGCCGCCCCGGCCCCGTCCAGGCACCGGTCAGAACTGGTAGCTGAGGGTGGCGGTGACGTTGCGCTGCTCGCCGAAGTAGCAGTAATCCAGGCTGTAGCAGGAGGCGATGTAGTCCTCGTCCAGCAGGTTGTTGGCGTTCAGGCTGATGTCCATGCCCGCCAGCCCCACCTTGCCCAGGTCATAGCCCACCAGCGCATCGATCAGGGTGTAGGAGGGCACGTGCAGGGTGTTGGCCCGGTCCGCCCAGCTCTGGCCGACGTAGCGCGCGCCGAGGCCGGTGCGCAGGCCGTCCAGGGCGCCGGCGTCGAAGCCGTACTCGCCCCAGATGGACGCCATATGGCGCGGCGCCTGGTTCGGCGTGTTGCCCTGGGTGCCGTCCAGCGACCTGGAGTAGGTGATGTCGGTGAAGGTGTAGCTGGCCAGCACCTTGAGGTTCCTGGTCACCTGGGTGTT
Organism: Pseudomonas sp. 57B-090624; assembly: GCF_003234055.1. NCBI lineage: Bacteria > Pseudomonadati > Pseudomonadota > Gammaproteobacteria > Pseudomonadales > Pseudomonadaceae > Pseudomonas > Pseudomonas sp. 57B-090624. The sequence goes on along the minus strand of NZ_QKRU01000030.1, from coordinate 28,958 downwards.
GGCCTCCAGTTCCAGGCCCTGGGAGCGCACCTCGCCCACCGGGGTGTACCAATCCTGCTGCGGCAGCTTGGAGGCGACGTTCTGCTGGACGATGTGGAACAGCGAGGCGGTGTACAGGCTGTCGCTGCCCACCGGCTGGAACTTCACCCCGGCCTCCCACTGCGTGCCCTCGGTGGGTTCCAGCGGCTTGCCGGCCTGGTCCGAATAGGCGTTGGGGTTGAAGGATTCGGAATAGCTGATGTACGGCGCCACGCCGTTGTCGAACAGGTACAGCGCGCCGAGGCGGCCGGTGAACTTGCTGCGGCGCTCGTCCGACTTGCTGCCGGCGGTCAGGTTCTTGTCCGAGACCTCCACCCAGTCCTCGCGCAGGCCGATGGAGAAGCGCCACTGGTTCAGGTCGATCAGGTCCTGCAGGTAGAGGCCGGTCTGCTCCAGGCGGCGGTCGTGCTCCACCTGGCCGTAGCCCACCAGGGCATCGTTGCCATACACCGGGTCGAAGGCATCGATCGGGGCGAGGGCGGCGGTGCCCCATTCCACGTTGGTCTTGCGGTTCTGGTAGTCCAGGCCCATCAGCAGGGTGTGACGCAAGGCGCCGGTGTCGAATTCGGCCTGGACCATGTTGTCGACGATGTAGGCCTTCAGGTCTTCGGTGGCATCGGTGTAGTAGCGGTTCAGCTCGGTGGGCGAGGCCCAGCCGTAGGCGTACGCCTGCTGCATGCTCACGTCGGAGCTGAGGTAGCGGAAGCTCTGGCGCGCGGTCCAGACGTCGTCGAAACGGTGCTCCAGCTGATAGCCGAACATGCGCTGGGTGCGGTCGAAGGCTTCCAGGCTCGGTTCGCCGTCGAAGAAGTCGCGGCCGATGCGCTGGCCGCCACGCTGGTACAGGGTGCCCTCGGCCGGCACGCCGCCGTGGTAGCCGCCGTTCGGGTCGTGCTGCAGGTAGCTCTGCAGGGTCAGGCTGGTGTCTTCGCTGAAGTCGATGGAAAGGGTCGGCGCGATGGCATAGCGCTCCTCCTTGATGGAGTCGAACTGGGTGTCCGACCCCTCGCCCAGGCCCACCACGCGGTAGGCGATGCGTTTGTCCTCGTCCAGCGGGCCGCTGAAATCGAAGCCCGCGCCCTTCTGGCCCATGTTGCCCACGCTGGCCTGCACCTGGTGGTAGTCCTCGTAGAGCGGCTTCTTGCTGGTCAGCGCCACCAGGCCGCCCGGCAGGCTGCGGCCGTAGAGCACCGAGGACGGCCCCTTGAGCACGTCGATGCGCTCGAGGAAGTACGGGTCCACCTGCAGCGAGCTGTAGGTGCCGCTGTCGCCCATGGTCTTCAGGCCATCCAGGAAGACGTTGTCCACGCTGTTGTCGGCGAAGCCGCGCATCACGATGTAGTCGTAGCGGTTCGAGGCGCCCACCTGGCCGGTGAAGATGCCGGGGGTGTAGCGCACCGCCTGCTGCACGCTCTTCGAGCCCTGGTCGTCGATCTGCTCGCGGGTCACCACCGAGACGCTCTGCGAGGTTTCCAGCAGCGCCTTGCTGGTCTTGGTGGCGATCTGGCTGTGGGTGGCCAGGTAGCCTTCCTCGCTGCCCAGCGCATTGCCCAGGGCGAACACCTGGGTCGACGGCACCTCCAGCGCGCCCTGGGTCTTCACCTCGCGCAGCACGTAGCTGCCATCGCCCAGGCTCTCGGCCTGCAACGGCGTGTCGCCGAGCAGGCGGCCCAGCGCGCCGTCCACCGACCAGGCGCCGTTCAAGCCCGGGGATCGCAGGCCACGGGTCTGCTCCGGGGTGGCGGAGAGGTTGATCCCGGCTTCGCGGGCGAAGCGGTTGAGCACCTCGTCCAGCGGTCCGGCGGGGATGGCGTAGCTGCGGCTGGCGGCGCTCGTGGCGTCCTCGGCGAAGGCCGGTGCGCCCGGCAGCGTGGCCGCCAGCGCAGCGGAAAGCAGGGCGCCGCGTACGGCAAGGGCGAGGCGGGAGGCGCGAGGTGCGGTCATGAAGGCTTCCGTGAAAGGCAAAAGTTAATGGGATTCATTCCCTTTGCCGGACGTTGCGGAAAAACCCGCCAAAAAAGATTTCAGGCCCTGGCCTGCACCGTCACCCACCAGCGGGTGCGGTAGTGCACCTCCACCGGCAGCGTGCGGGTCAGGAGCTCCAGCAGCTTGTCGGTGTCGTCCAGGCGGTACACGCCGGAAAGGCGCAGGTCGGCGATGGCCTCGCTGCAGGCCAGGCGGCCGTTGCGGTAGCGCGAGATTTCGGCGAGGAAGTCGGCCAGGCGCATGCCACGGGTGACGATCAACCCGTCGGCCCAGGCGGCTGCGTCCATGTCCGGCGCCTCCAGCGCGCGTGCGGCGTACTCGCCGACTTCGAAGCGCTGGCCGGCACCGGCCACTGCAGCGCCGGCACCGGCCAGCGGGGCGATGCTCACCGTGCCCTCGGCGACGCTCAGGCGGGTGGCGGCCTGCTCCTGGCGCACCACGAAGCGGCCACCCAGGCTCTCGAACAGGCCATGGCGGGTGCGCACGCGCAGGGGGCGCGAGATGCCCGTCGTGGCGTCAGGGCCGCTGTCGACGAGGATCTCGCCACGCTCCAGGAGCACCAGGCGCTGATGCTCGTCGAAGCGCACATCCACCGCGCTGTCGGTGTTCAGGTGCAGTTGCGTGCCATCGGCCAGCGCCACGTGGCGGCGCTCGCCGACGGCGGTGCCGTAGTCGGCGCCCAGGCGCGGCCAGGGCGTCAGGTCGCGGGCCAGCCACAGGGCGGAACCGCTGACCATGGCCGCCGACAGCAGCTTCAGGGCCTGGCGGCGGCGCAGGCGCTGGGCCGAGGTTTCCAGGGTCTGCATCAGCGTGCCGGCGCCGGGCACGGCTTTCAGCGAGCTGGACAGTTCGTCGTCCAGCACCTGCACGCGCTGCCAGGCCTGTTCATGGTCCTGGTGAGCGGCGCGCCAGTGGTCGCAGGCGCGCTGCAGCTCGGCATCACCGCTGGCGGAGCGCAGGCGCACCAGCCAGTGGATGGCCTGGCGCACCACCTGCGCATCGGTCTGGGGCGAGGCGCTCATTCGGCGAAGCGCAGCTGGTAGCAATGGAACAGGGCGTCGGCGACATGGCGCTCCACCGAACGCAGGGAGATGCCCATGCGCTCGGCCACCTGCACATGGGTCAGCCCCTCGCACTGGGCCAGCAGGAAGGCGGTGCGCACCTTCGGCTTCAGGCCATCGAGCAGGCGCGCGATGCGCTCCAGCAGCTCGAGGATCTGCTCGCGCTCCTCCAGGCTCGGCGTCTGCGCCTCCGGCAGGTGGGCGAGGGATTCCAGGTAGGCCCGTTCCAGCTCCTCGCGGCGCCAGTGGTCGATCACCAGCCCCCGCGCGACGGTGCGCAGGAAGGCGCGTGGCGTGGCGATCTCCAGCTGCTCGCGGCGGGCGAGCAGGCGCAGGAAGGTGTCCTGGGCCAGGTCGGCGGCATCGGCGGCGTTGCCGAGGCGGCCGCGCAGCCAGTTCTTCAGCCAGCCGTGATGGTCGCTGTAGAGGCGTTGCACACTGAGATGGGGAGACGACATGGGGTCACCGAAGAATCGGTAGCAAATGAAAATTAATCGCATTTTCTTGATGCGCGAAGGGATTTGCAACGTTGGCGTGCAGGAAAAGGGCGGCCGGTCATGTCGAACCGTCCGCCCTTGCTTCGCGTCCTGCCAGGTGCTGGTGCCGCCTCAGCGATACCAGCGCGGGGTGTACACCCAGTCCGGGCCGTCGGGGCGGGGAATGCGCCGGGTCAGTGACGAGCCGATGATCACCAGGGTGCGCATGTCCACCTGTTCCGGGCGCAGCTCGCCGAGGCTGGTGAGCGTCAGCGCCTCGGCCGGGCGACCGATGTCGCGGCCCAGCACCACCACCGTTTCCGGGCGGCGGTGGCGGGCGACGATTTCCAGGGCGCGGGCCAGCTGCCAGGGGCGGGCCCTGGAGATGGGGTTGTAGAAGGCCATGGCCAGGTCGGCGGCGCCGGCGTGGTCGAGGCGCTGCTCGATCACCTCCCAGGGCTTGAGGTTGTCCGAGAGCGAGATCAGGCAGAAGTCATGGCCCAGGGGCGCACCGGCCTTGGCGGCGGTGGCCAGGGCGGCGGAGACGCCGGGGAACACCTGCAGCTCTACCTGCAGCCAGCGCGGGTCGCGGTTGTCGTCCAGGGCTTCGAGCACGGCGGCGGCCATGGCGAACACCCCAGGGTCACCCGAGGACACCACCACCACCCGGCGCCCGCTGGCGGCCAGCTCGAAGGCGTGGCGGGCGCGTTGCAGCTCCTCGCGGTTGTCGGTGCAGTGCAGCACCTGCTCCGGGCGGAAGGGCCCGGCCATGCGGATGTAGGTCTCGTAGCCCAGCAGGTCCTCGGCCTCGTCCAGGGCGCGGCGCGTGGCCGGGACCATGAACTCGGCGGCGCCCGGACCCAGGCCCACCACCGTGAGGCGGCCACGGCGCTGGCCGACGCGCTCCACCTCCAGCGGCTGCGCGGCGCGGTACAGGCGGATGCCGGAAAGGTGCTGGTGCAGGGGCGGCAGCGCCTTCTCGTCGATCACGAAGCGCAGCGGCACGCCGAGTTCCTCGGCGCTGGCGGCCAGCGTGGCGTCGGCCATGCGTTCGGGGGCGGCCAGCAGGCAGGCGAGGGCGCCACCGGCCAGCCCGGCGGTTGCCAGGGCCTGGCGCACGCCGGCTGCATCCGCATCACCGTCGATGCGCGCGGCCACCACGCGGGGGTGGATCAGCAGCTCGTCGCGGGCTTCCACGCGCTGCTCGGCGGTGACATGGATGACCCGCCGGGCCTGTTCCGCCAGGGGCAGGTTCGCCGCCTCCAGCCAGGGTGCCTCGCCCTCGACGCGGACGGGCTCGCCACCCAGCAGGTCGGAGACGAAGCGCTTGCCCTGCTCGATATCGGCCAGGGCATAGCCGGCTGGCGGTTCCAGCAGGCAGGTGCCGAAACGCAGTTCGCCGCTGGTGGTGATGGCCGGGGCCACCTCCAGTTGCGCGGCGATCTCGCGGGCCATGCGGTTGACCCCACCGAGCCCGCCCAGCAGCGGCACCACGGCGCTGCCGTCCTCGGCCACCGCCAGCACCGGCGGCTCGGCGCCCTTGCTGGCCAGTTGCGCGGCGAGGCTGCGGATGAGGATGCCGGCCGCGCACAGGGCGATGATCGGCCTGTCGTCGCGGTAGAGCCCGCGCAAGGTCTCGCCGAACTCGGCATAGGTCGCGTCGGCACCCTCGACGCGCCCGGCCAGGCCGAGCACGCGGGCCTGTGGATAAAGCGCCTGGATGCGCCGGGCGACGGGCAGGCCGCCCTGGCCGAGCAGCAGGATGGCCGGGGCCTTGCGTGGGTCCATCAGCCTCTCCACTTCTGGCCGGGGACCAGGATCATCGAGAAGTAGGGCGAGGCCATCGGGTCCACCTCGTGCAGCGGCACGATGCGCTGGTTGCTCATGGTGGCGCGCTCCACGTAATGGGCGCGGCCGTCCAGGCCCAGCTCGCCGAGCACCCGGCGCACCTTGTCGAAGTTGCGCCCGAGCTTCATCACCACCGCCGCTTCGGCGTCCGCCAGGCGCGCTTTCAGTTCATCCTCCGGCAGCACGCCGGAGAGCACCGAAAGGCTCTGGTTGCGGTACACCAGCGGCACGCCGAGCACCGCGGCGCTGCCCAGCATGGAGCACACGCCCGGCACCACCTCGGCTTCGTAGCGCCCGGCCAGGCGGTCGTGCAGGTACATGTAGGAGCCGTAGAAGAACGGGTCGCCCTCGCAGATCACCGCCACGTCGCGCCCGGCATCCAGGTGCTGGGCGACCTGCTGGGCGGCGGTGTCGTAGAAGTCGCTGATCACATCCTCGTAGGACAGCGGCGGCTCCAGCTTCTCGGTGGTCACCGGGTAGACCAGGGGCATGCGCAGCTGCGACGCCACCAGGTGCTGCTCGATGATGCCGAAGGCATTGCCGCCCTGGCCCAGGTTGGCCTTCGCCTTGGCCACGAAGTAGCCGACCACGGGGGCCGACTGCAGCAGGCGCAGGGCCTTGAGGGTGATGAGCTCGGGGTCGCCGGGGCCCACGCCCAGGCCGATCAGCCGGCCCTTGCCGGAATGTTCCTGCGCACCCATCACTCCACCTCCGTGGCCAGGGCGTTGATCGCCGCTGCGGCCATCGCGCTGCCGCCACGGCGACCACGCACGATCACGTAGGGCACGCCACGGCTGTCGGCGGCGAGCATGTCCTTGGATTCCGCCGCGCCGACGAAGCCCACCGGGAAGCCGAGGATCAGCGCCGGCCTCGGCGCGCCGGCATCGAGCATCTCCAGCAGGTAGAAGAGCGCGGTGGGCGCGTTGCCGATCACCACCACGCTGCCTTCCAGGTGTTCGCGCCAGTGTTCCAGTGCCACCGCCGAACGGGTGTTGCCCAGTTCGCGGGCCAGCTCCGGCACGCCGGCATCGTTGAGGGTGCAGATGACCTTGTTGTCCGCCGGCAGGCGCGCGCGGGTCACGCCCTCGGCCACCATGCGTGCATCGCAGAGAATCGGCGCGCCTGCGGCGATGGCGGCGCGGCCGGCGGCTCCGGCACCGGGGGAGAAGCGCAGGTCCTGCACCACGTCGACCATGCCGCAGGCGTGGATCACGCGCACGGCGAGCTTCTCCAGGTCCGGCGGGATGGCGGAGAGGTCCGCCTCGGCGCGGATGATGGAGAAGGAGTGGCGATAGATCTCCTGACCATCGCGGATGTAATCGATCATTCGGTGGAGCTCCAGCTGTCAGGCGTGGCGGCCAGCCAGGCGGCCGCCGCGTGTATGTCCAGGTCGCGCGCCAGCGGGCGGCCGAAGCCACCGGCGCCGTCGTCGCGTCGATAGAGGTCGTAGTGGCCGTCGCCCGTGGCCAGCAGCGTCAGCGGCGCCACATGGGCGGCGGCGCAGGAGCGCGGGCAGCCGCACAGGTGCACCCGCGCGCCGTCGGGCAGTGTGGCGGCGAGTGTCAGGGCGTCGGCCTTGGTGTCGGCCAGGCCCTTGGCGCAGCCGGCCGACCCGGTGCAGGCCTGGAGGCGCGCCAGCGGCGCGTCGGCCTCGGTGCACAGGCCCAGGGCCGCGAGCCCGGCCAGCAGCGGGGCGGTTTCCCGCTCCGGCACGTTGGGCAGCAGCACGGATTGCCAGGGCGTCATGTGCAGGCTGCCGTCGCCGTGGCGCCGGGCCAGTTCGGCGATGGCCAGCAACTGGCCGGCCTGCAGGCGCCCCAGGGGCGGGAGGGCGCCGACCAGCCACAGCCCGGCCTGCGCCTGCGGCAGCACGCCGATGGGGCGCAGGTCGGTGGCGACGCGGCGCCAGCCAGCCGCGTCCTGCAGGGTAAAGGGCAGGCGCTGGCGCAGTTCGGCCAGCAACTGGCCGGCACCCAGGCTGCCGAGCAGGTCGCGCATGCGGGCCTGCTGCGGCGCGGCCCGTTCGAGGAAGAGCTCCAGCAGCGCTTCCACCAGGGCCGGCACCTGGGCGCCGGGCACCGCCGCCAGGGCGGGCGCGTCGCTGGCCTCGCGGGGTGGGCAGCCGGCCAGGCCGAAGGCGAACAGGCCGTCCTTGCCGGGCTCCATGGCGGCCAGCCAGATGTCGTTGGGGTGGTCGAGCATCGCCAGGGCCTCGCCGCCGTCCAGCAGCAGGGCGAACTTGGGCGAGAGCACGTGGAAGCGCGGGTTGTCCTCCAGCAGGGCCAGCAGGCGCGTGGCCAGTGGGCGGACGTCCTGCAGCGCGCTCGGGTCGAGCCCGGCGGCGGGGCTGACCATCAGGTTGCGTACATCGTCCGCACCCGGCGTCGCAGCGCCCAGGCCGATGGCCAGCAGCTCGGCGATCAGCGCCTGTTCGCGGCCCGGATGCACGCCGCGGATCTGCAGGTTGGCGCGGTTGGTGGCCTCCAGCACGCCGCCGGAATGGCCGTGGGCGGCCAGCGCCAGGGCCTCGGCGGCACCGGCTTGCAGGCGGCCGCAGGGCAGCTTGATGCGGCAGATGCCGCCGTCCTTGGCCGGGACGATGCGCAGCAGCCCCGGGCAGGCCGAGGGGCGGACGGATGGAGCGCTGGAGGGAGCGTGGTTCACCGTGGTCACCGGGTCAGTTGCCGCGGCGACCGTGTCCCCCCGCAAGGGAACCCTGGCACCGAGACACCCCGCTCGATGCGTGCACACGCGACTGGTGTCACCGGCAGGTCTCCTGGCTGGCAGGTCGGTATCCGTCGCGGCCTTCCCGGTTTCCCAGTGGCACGGATCGCGAGGACTCGCTGCATACAGTTGCGGGGGCAGCCACGGCTTTGACCGTGTTCCCTCTTAGGCCGGGCGCAGTGGGCGCTCCGGCAACCGGTGAAGGGCGCTATTATGCCCGCTTTGCGCGGCTGTGGGATGCGGCTGGTTGTCGGATGCCCAACGGACGCGGCACGGTCGGATACGAGGAAAACTGCATGCAGCCCTGGCTGACGCTGGTGGGGATAGGCGAGGACGGCTACGCCGGCCTGGGCAAGGCTGCGCGCCATGCCCTGCTGGCCGCCGAGGAGGTGGTGGGGGCGCCGCGCCAGCTGGAATTGCTGCCCCGCTGCATCCGCGCCCGGCGCAGTACCTGGCCCAGCCCCTTCTCCCTGGAGCCGCTGCTGCAACGCCGTGGCGCGCCGCTCTGCGTGCTGGCCAGCGGTGACCCGATGCTGTTCGGCGTCGGTGCCAGTCTCGCGCGGCAACTGCCCGCCGAGGAGCTGCGCGTGCTGCCGGCCCCCTCATCCGCTTCCCTGGCCGCAGCGCGCCTGGGCTGGCCGTTGCAGGACACCACGCTGGTCTCCCTGGTGGCGCGCCCGTTGGCGGCGCTCAACCTCCATGTGCATGACGGCGCCCGCCTGCTGGTGCTGAGCAACGATGGCGAAAGCCCCGCTGCCATCGCCGCGCTGCTGGACGAGCGCGGCTTCGGCTCCAGCGCCATCACTGTGCTGGAGCACCTGGGCGGCCCGGCCGAACGGCGCATCGACGGTGTCGCCGGGGACTGGTCCGCCACCCGGGTCGAGGCCCTCAACCTGGTCGCCATCGACTGCCGTGCCGGCGAGCAGGCCCGGCGCCTGCCGCTGACCTGCGGCCTGCCCGACGACGCCTATCGCCATGACGGCCAGCTGACCAAGCGCGACGTGCGCGCCATCACCCTTGCGCGCCTGGCGCCGCAGCCGGGGCAGCTGCTCTGGGACGTGGGCGCCGGCAGTGGCTCCATCGGCATCGAATGGATGCGCGCCCATCCCACCTGCCGTGCCATCGCCATCGAGGCCGACGAAGGCCGCCAGGCGCATATCCGCCATAACCGCGACGCCCTCGGCGTGCCCGGCCTGCAACTGGTGGCCGGCCAGGCTCCCGCCGCACTCGCTGGCCTGCCCGCGCCGGATGCGGTGTTCATCGGCGGCGGCGTCACCGAGCCCGGCGTGCTGGAGCAGTGCTGGGACCGGCTCAGGCCCGGCGGCCGCCTGGTGGCCAACGCCGTGACCCTGCAGAGCGAGGCGGTGCTGGTGGCCTTCCGCGACGCCCATGGCGGCGAGCTGACCCGCATCGCCATCGCCCAGGCCCAGCCCCTGGGTGGCTTCGATACCTGGCGCTCGGCCTTGCCGATCACCCTCCTCGAGGTGGTGAAGCATGCGTAGGTGGGTGCCGAGCGCAGCGAGGCCCAACGCTGCCGAGTCCTGCCCTGCGCGAGCCCGCCATGCGTGACGAAACCCCCGAGCAGCCCGCGCCCCTGCGCAGCGGCTACACCACCGGCAGCTGCGCCACCGCCACCAGCCTGGCAGCGGCGCGCCTGCTGCTGGGCGGGGTGGCGAGCGACGCGGTGGAGATCGTCCTGCCCAAGGGCCAGCAGGTGCTGATGCGCCTGGAGTTCTGCCGGTCGATCGACGGCGGCGCCGAGGCCGGCACGCTCAAGGACGCCGGCGACGACCCGGACGTGACCCACGGTGCGCTGATCTACGCCCAGGTGCGCCTGGCCGACGAGCCCGGGGTGCGCTTCCACGCCGGCCCCGGCGTCGGCACCGTGACCAGGCCCGGCCTGACCCTGGCGGTGGGCGAGCCGGCGATCAACCCGGTGCCGCGGCAGATGATGACCGAGCACCTCACGCAACTCGCGCTGGAGCACGGCCACCCCGGTGGCTTCGAGGTCACCGTCTGCGTGCAGGGCGGCGCCGAGCTGGCGCTCAAGACCATGAACCCGCGCCTGGGCATCCTCGGTGGGCTGTCGATCCTCGGCACCACGGGTATCGTCCGGCCCTTCTCCTGCGCGGCCTACATCGCCTCCATCCATCAGGGCATCGACGTCGCCCGCGCCAACGGCTTCACCCACCTGGCCGCCTGCACCGGCAATGCCAGCGAGGACGCCATGCGCCGGCGCTACGGCCTCGACGACACCGCCCTGATCGAGATGGGCGATTTCGCCGGCGCCGTGCTCAAGCACCTGCGCAAGGCGCCGGTGGAAAAACTCAGCCTGTGCGGCGGCTTCGGCAAGATCAGCAAGCTGGCCGCCGGGCACATGGACCTGCACAGCCGCAGCTCCAGTATCGACCTGCCACTGCTCGCCGAGTGGGCCGCCGGCCTGGGCGCCGATGCCGAGCTGCAGGACGCCATGCGCGGCGCCAACACCAGCCAGCAGGCGCTGGCGCTGGCCCACGCCGCCGGGATACCCCTGGGCGATGCGGTCTGCGCCCATGCCCTGGCCTTCGCCCGCCGCACCGTCCCGGCCGGCGTGGCCCTGGAAGTCTTCGCCATCGATCGCCAGGGCAACCTGGTCGGCCAGGCGCTGGAGCGACCATGACGCGCATCCTCCTGCTGGGCGGCGTCACCGAGGCCCTGGCCCTGGCAAGGCGCCTGGGCCCCGAGCACGTCTACAGCCTCGCCGGCCTCGGCAAGGTGCCGACGGACCTCGACTGCCAGGTGCGTGTCGGCGGCTACGGCGGTGCCGAAGGGCTGGCGCGCTACATCGACGAAGCCGGTATCGGCCTGCTGCTCGACGCGACCCACCCCTATGCCGCGCGGATCAGCCACAACGCCGCCCGCGCTGCCGGGCTCGCCGGCATTCCCTGCTGGGCCCTGCGTCGCCCCGGCTGGCGCGCTAGCAAGGGCGACGACTGGCGCGAGGTTGCCGATTGGGCCGGGCTGGTCGACGCCCTGGCCGCCTTCCAGCGTCCCTTCTTCACCCTTGGCCGCGAACCCCTGGAGCACCTCGGCGAGATTCCTGCCCACCAGCACTGGACGGTGCGCTGCCTGCAGGGACAGGCACCGGGCGAGCGTTTCGAGGTCATCGCCTCGCGCGGGCCGTTCGGCCTGGACGAGGAGCGCGCGCTGTTCGATCGCCTCGGCACCGACGTGCTGATCAGCAAGAACAGTGGCAGCCAATCCACCGAACCCAAGCTGCAGGTGGCCCGCGAGCGCGGCCTGCCGGTGCTGATCCTCAAGCGCCCCGAGCTGCCTCCGGTCACCCGCGAATTCGATTCCCTCGACGGCCTCTGGCAGGCCCTCGTCCCCCAACTGGAAACACCATGACCGCTACTTCCTACGCTCGCGTGCTGTTCGCCGGGCCCGACCTCGGCGAAGGCGCCTTCGCCGAATTGTTCCGCCGCCAACTGACCGCCCTGCGCGGTGAGGCGGCGCTCGCCGACATCGTCGACACCGGTGCCGACTTCGACGCGCTGACGCGTGCCGTGCAGGCCAGCCCGCGCCCGCTGCTGGTGATCGACCTCGACCCGCAGTCGGGCCCGCAGCACCTCGACTGGCTGCGTGGCGAACTGGGCCGCCTCGACGCGCCCGGGGAACTCTTCGTCGCCAGCCTGCTGGGCCAGTACGACAGCGACCCGGCCGGCGCCGCCTGCGCCCTCGTCGAGCGCCCCGAACTGCATCTCGCCTGCGTCGGCGTGCCGGACCTGCCGGCCAGCCACGCCTGGTCCTGCATCCCGCCCCACGCCCGCCGCCTGCTGCTGTGCAACGGCCCGCGCTGCACCCGCCGTGGCGCGCTGCCGCTGTGGAAGAAACTGCGGGAAACCCTCAAGGCCGCCGGCAAGCTGGAGTGCGAGGGCGGCGTGCACATCACCCGCACCCAGTGCCAGTTCCCCTGCGACCTCGGCCCCACCGCCAGCCTCTACCCGGAAGGCGAGTGGTACCGCATCCGCGACGAGGCGCAGGTGCTGCGCTGGGTGCAGGAACGAATAGTCGAAGAACGGGCGGTGCCGGATATGCTGACCAGCCCGGGCCCGCTTTGAAGGAGAGATCGATGAAACGCGACGACACGCGGGAAGACGCCCGGAACAGGGCTGATACGACTCAAGTGAGCAAGGCGCAAGCCTGGCTGCTGGCCAACCGTGAAGCCATCGCCGCCTACAACCGGCATGTGGACGAGCACGGCGTGTTCAGCGATGGCGTACGCCGCTTCTGATGGCTCAGCCGGGCTGTCCTTCTCCTGCCGGCAGGGCGGGTTCGCTCAGGCGATAGAGCGTCCAGGCCGAGGCGCCGATGATGAACAGGGCGAGTAGGTTGACGCTGATGTCGTAGCCCGGCGCCAGGCCCAGGCCGTAGGCGATCGACACCGGGCCGGTGAAGTTGAAGAAGAACTCGGGGGTCTGGAATGTGCAGCTCTGCGGCAGGTAGAGCAGGGCGATGAAGAAGAACGCGGTGGGGCGCTTGCGGGTGCCCAGGAAGCCCAGCAGCAACAAGGCGGCGCCCTGGATCATGTAGCAGGCCGTGGTATCCAGCGGCACCGAGACGCCCAGTGCGGCGTAGATCGCCGGCGCCATCAGGGTGGATACGCCGATGAAGATGGCAAGTACGGCCACCGTGACGCCGAGCGCCGGCACGTTGCGACGTTGCACTTCTTCCATGAAGAACTTCCGATGTGATTCGACCAGGACGCGCAGGCTAGAGGCTGGCGGTGTGCTTGTCCATAGGCCTTGTGGAGCCCGAGCTCACCGCGCGAAACGCCCCGCCGTCAGCGGCGCCGAGAGCATCAGCGCGCCGAGGATCATGAAGGCCGTGACCAGGCCCAGGCCCTGGGCGACGAAGCCCACCAGCGCAGGCCCGGCGAGTACGCCGGCGTAGCCGACGGTGGTCAGGGCGGCGACGGCGAGATTGGCCGGCATGGCCGTCTGCCGGCCGGCGGCGGTGAACAGCACCGGCACGACATTGGCCGCGCCCAACCCCACCAACGGGAAGCCCGGCAGGGCCAGCAGCGGGTGGGGGGCCAGCAGCAGAAGCGCGAAGCCTGCGGTGGCCAGGAGGCCGCCACCCACCAGGATGCGCCGCTCGCCCAGGCGGGCGATCAGCTTGTCGCCGCTCAGGCGGCCCACCAGCATCGCCAGGGAGAACAGCGCATAGCCGAGACCGGCGCGCGCCGGGTCGAAGCCACGTTCCTCCACCAGCAGGATGGCGCCCCAATCGAGCATCGCGCCTTCGGCGAGGAACATCGCGAACGCCAGCGCCCCGAGCAGCAGGACGATGCCCCGGGGCAGCACGAAGAAGGCGCCACCACCCCCGGAGCGAGTGCGCAGCAGGCGGGGCGCCGCGAGCACCAGGCCCAGCACGACGATCGCCACGGCCACCAGGATCGCCGGCAGGGGCGCGAGGCCGGCCGCCAGCAGGGCGGTCATGCCCAGGGAACCGGCGAAGCCACCGACGCTGAACATGCCGTGGAAGCCGGACATCAGCGGCACCGGTGCGTCACGCGTCACCTCCACGGCGTGCACGCTCATCGCCACGTCCATGGCGCCAAGGGAGGCGCCGAACAAGGCCAGGGCGAACGCCAGCAGCGGGCCCGAATCGGCCACCGCCAGCAGCGGCATGGCACAGCACAGGCCGATGCCGCCGGCCAGGATCACCGGACGGCTGCCGATCCGGCCCGCCAGCCCGCCGGCCAGCGGCATCGACAGCATCGACCCCGCGCCCAGGCACAGCAGCAACAGGCCCAGCACCGCCTCCTCGATGCCCAGGCGGGCCTTGGCGTAAGGCACCAGCGGCGCCCAGCAGGCCATGCCGAAACCGGAAACGAAGAACGCCAGGCGCGTGGCGAGGCGGGTGGCTGGGCTGTCGGCGCAGGGCACGGCTTGGTTCATCGGGCATTCCGCAAAGAAAAGGGGCGGACCTTAACACGCACCCGGGGCGGGCGACGTTCGACCATCTGGTTGATGGACGATCCAGGGCACGGGTGGTTCAGGCTTCGTCGTGGCACTGACGTAGGTTGGCGCCGAGCGCAGCGAGGCCCAACGTTGCGAGGCCGGCATGTGCAACTTCGTTCACTGGACATCCGCGAGGGTGACTCGCATTCGTGGACACCTTCAGCTCCGCCCGGTGGACCGGTAAAGCGTGGTCCACCCTACGAAGTCGCGTGCCACTTACGGGCTTCTCGCCACGTAGGGTGGACATCGCTCTTTATGTCCACCAAGCGGGGCCGATCCCGAGTCTGCTTGGCTCAGTCCGACAGCGCCCGGTAGTCCGCACCCAGTTCCTCTGCCAATTGGCGGGCGCGGCCGAGGCGGATGGGGCCGCCTTCGATATCCACCAGCAGCGTGTCGCAGCCCAGCGGCTCCAGGGCGGGCCAGTCCCTGAGGCGGCCATCGGTGAGGATCAGCACGCGCTGGTGCTCCGAGGGTTTCTGTCGCTGGCGGCGCTGCAGCCAGTCACGGGCCAGGTGCAGGGCCTCGATCAGCGGGGTGCCGCCGCCGGCGCCGAGGCCATCGAGCCACTGGTGCAGCGGCGCCGAGGCCTTGCTGCCTTGCCACAGCCAGCGGGGTTCGCGGCCGGTGGCGTGGAGCACGGCGAGGCGGGCGCGCTGGCGGTAGGCGGATTCGAACAGCCCGGCCAGCAGGCCCTTAGCGCGGGACAGGGCACCGTGGCGGCGGGTGGAGGCGGAGGCGTCCACCAGCACCAGCCAGAGCGCATCGGGGCGTTGGCTGCGCGGGCGGCGGACCAGGTCGTGGGCCTTGCGCGGGCGACCTCGCAGCAGGGTGGGCAGCCACTGGATGGCACCGTCGCGCCCACCACGGGCCGGGCCGCTGCGGCCGTTGGCGAGTGTCCCGGGGCCTGGTCTGGCATCCGCGCCCATGACCCGGCGCGGGCGGATGCTCAGGGCTTTTTTGGCCAGCCCGGCAGCTCGCGTCGGGAGTCGGTGGGCACCGGCTGGGCAGGCAGCTCGCCCCACTGGCCTTCGCCTGCGGATGCCTGGGGTTGTGCAGCGCCGGGGGGCGTCTGTGGCGGCTGGGCGGAGGAGGGCGCCTGGGTTCGACGGTGGGCCAGGGCGAAGTGTTCGACGGCGTCGATATCGGCGCGCGCGATGCTTGTCGCGCCCCGCCAGGCGGCATGGGCGCGAGCCGCGCGCAGCCACACCAGGTCGGCGCGCAGGCCGTCGACACCGGCGTCGAAGCAGCGCTGGGCGATCTCGTCCAGGGCGCCGTCATCCAGGGGAATGGCGGCGAGGCGTTCGCGGGCGTCCTGGCAACGACGAGCGAGGGCCTGCTGCTCGCCGCTCCACTGGGCGACGAAGCCCTGCGGGTCAGCGTCGAAGGCCAGGCGGCGACGCAGGATCTCGGCGCGTTCGGCCGGTTGCGGTTGGCCGTCGAGGCCGACCTTGAGGCCGAAGCGGTCCAGCAGCTGCGGGCGCAGCTCGCCTTCCTCGGGGTTCATGGTGCCGATCAGCACGAAGCGCGCGGCGTGGCGGTGGGACAGGCCGTCGCGCTCCACCAGGTTGACCCCGCTGGCGGCGACGTCCAGCAGCAGGTCCACCAGGTGGTCGGGCAGCAGGTTCACCTCGTCGACGTAGAGCACGCCGCCGTGGGCCTTGGCCAGCACGCCGGGGGAGAACTGCGCACGGCCTTCGCCCAGGGCCGCGTCGAGGTCGAGGGTGCCGACGATGCGCTCCTCGCTGGCGCCCAGGGGCAGGGTGACGAAGATGCCTTGTGGCAGCAGGTCGGCGATGCCCCGGGCCAGGGTGGACTTGGCCATGCCGCGCGGGCCTTCGATCAGCACACCGCCGATGGCCGGGTCGATGGCGGCCAGGTACAGCGCGAGCTTCAGCTCGTCGGCGGCGACCACGGCGCTCAAGGGGAAGTGGGGGAGCTCGGACATGACGGGTTCCTGAAAACGCATCGCGGCATGGTAGCGAAAGGCCGAACGCGCCGATAGAAATCAGTGATTGAACGGCGGCCGGCGATGCAGTAATTTGGCCAGCATTCGCTTTGGAGATCGTCATGCCGCACCTCGCTTCCACTCCGCTCACCGCTTGCCAGGCCCTGCGCCCGGCACGTGCGCGCGTGGCCGCTGCGGCCAGCTATTTCTATGGGTATTGGTTTAGCCACGGGCTGGCCTGATACCTGATCAGGCGGCCCACTCCAGCAGGGTCGCCCACCAAAGCTCCACGAAACCCCCGGTCGGCAACCCGCCCGGGGGTTTTTGTTTTTCCAGGGCCCACAAGGCCAAACGCACGTAATCCGAGGATCGCACCATGATCAGCTACCGCACCTACGCCACCTATTACCGCAACGCCGACTGGCGATTTAGCCGCTTCGCCGCCGCCCTCACACCCCTGAATCGAACACCCAGTTAGCGCGCCGCGCGCGGACCGATCCGCGCCGGCCGAGGATGCCCGTCATGAATTCCGTTTCCGTATCGCCCATCGCCGCCCTGGCCCGCCAGGTCCGTGCCCAGCGCGATGCCGTGCGCGCGGTGCTGGATGGCGACGACCCGCGCCTGCTGGTGGTGGTCGGCCCCTGTTCCATCCACGATCCCGAATCCGCCCTCGACTACGCCCGCCGCCTTGCCGCGCTGGCGCCGGAGGTGAGCGACAAGCTGCTGTTGGTGATGCGCGCCTACGTCGAGAAACCGCGCACCACGGTGGGCTGGAAGGGGCTGGTGTACGACCCGCACCTGGATGGCAGTGGCGACATGGCGGCCGGCCTGGCCCTCAGCCGCCGGCTGATGCTGCAGATGATCGAGCTGGGGCTGCCGGTGGCCACGGAATTGCTGCAACCCCTGGCCGCCGGTTACTTCGACGACCTGCTGGGCTGGGCCGCCATCGGTGCGCGCACCAGCGAATCCCAGGTGCATCGCGAGCTGGTCAGCGGCCTCGACCTACCGGTGGGCTTCAAGAACGGCACCGACGGCAGCCTCGGTATCGCCACCGACGCCATGCGCTCGGCGGCCCATGCACACCAGCACTTCGGCATCGACGACCAGGGTCGCCCGGCGCTGGTGCAGACCGCCGGCAACGCGGATACGCACCTGGTGCTGCGCGGCGGCCACCAGGGCCCGAACCATGACGCGGCCAGCGTCGCGGCCGCACGGGCGGGGCTGGAGAAACTCGGCATCGCGCCGCGCATCCTGGTCGACTGCAGCCATGCCAACAGCGGCAAGGACCCGCTGCGCCAGCCCGCGGTGCTGGCGGAGGTGATCGACCAGCGCCTGGCCGGCCAGGACGCCCTGCGCGGGGTGATGATCGAGAGCCACCTGTTCGATGGCGCGCAGTCGCTGTCCTGCGACCTGCGCTACGGCGTGTCCATCACCGATGGCTGCCTGGGCTGGGACGGCACCGAGCGCATCCTGCGGGAGGTGGCAGTGCGGTTGCGCGGGTGATAGGGGGGCCGGGTTTGTGGTGAGGGGGAGCGCCGGGGGCTACTGCTCCTCGATATCCAGCAGCAGGTTCTCGATGGCCTCGCGGTAGTCGCCGGGGTGTTCCCACAGGCCGCGTTGCTGGGCTTCCACCAGGCGCTCGGCGATGTCGCGCAGGGCGTCGGGGTTGTGCTGCTGGATGAAGTCGCGGGTGTCGGCGTCCAGCAGGTAGGCGTCAGCCAGCAGCTGGTACTGGTGGTCGTCGATCAGCTCGCTGGTGGCGTCGAAGGCGAACAGGTAGTCCACGGTCGCGGCCAGTTCGAAGGCGCCCTTGTAGCCGTGGCGCTTCATGCCGGCGATCCACTTGGGGTTGGCGGCGCGCGAGCGCACCACGCGGCCCAGCTCTTCCTTCAGCGAGCGGATGCGCGGCAGGTCCGGCTGGCTGTGGTCGCCGTGGTAGCTGGCCACTTTCTCGCCGCGCAGGGTCTCGGCGGCGGCGAGCATGCCGCCCTGGAACTGGTAGTAATCGTTGGAGTCGAGGATGTCGTGCTCGCGGTTGTCCTGATTCTGCAGCACCGCCTGCAAACGCTCCAGGCGCTGGGCGAAGCGGGCCCGCGCGGGCGTGCCGGCATCCTGCGCGCCGTAGGCGTAGCCGCCCCAGTTCAAATACACCTCGGCCAGTTCGGCGCGGTCCTGCCACTGGCGCTCCTCGATGGCGCCCTGCACGCCGGCGCCATAAGCACCGGGCTGGGCGCCGAAGATGCGCCAGCCGGCCTGCAGCCGGGCATCGTCCGTCCCCAACCCCTCGGCGGCCAGGCGCGCGCTTTCCAGTTTCACCCGCGCGGCCAGGGGGTTCAGGTCCTCGGGCTCGTCCAGTTCGGCTACGGCCTGCACGGCGGCATCGAACAGGCGGATGAGGTTGGCGAAGGCATCGCGGAAGAAGCCCGATACCCGCAGCGTCACGTCCACCCGGGGGCGGTCGAGCAGCGACAGCGGCAGGATCTCGAAGTCTTCCACGCGCTGGCTGCCGGCCTGCCACACCGGCCGCACGCCCATCAGCGCCAGGGCCTGGGCGATGTCGTCGCCGCCGGTGCGCATGGTGGCGGTGCCCCAGACGGAAAGGCCGAGCTGGCGCAGGTGGTCGCCCTCGTCCTGCAGGTGGCGTTCCAGCAGCAGGCTGGCGGACTGGAAGCCCAGGCGCCAGGCGGTGGGCGTGGGCAGGTTGCGCACGTCCAGGGTGAAGAAGTTACGCCCGGTGGGCAGGGTGTCGAGGCGCCCGCGACTGGGGGCGCCGCTGGGGCCGGGCAGCACGAAGCGGCCTTCCAGGGCGGCCAGCACGCCGCCGATTTCGGCGGGGCCGCAGGCGTCCAGGGCCGGGGCGACGACCTGGCGCAGGCTGTGGATAACCAGGTCGCTGGCGGGGCCCACGGACGGATGATCGGTCGCCCGGATCATCGCCAGGGCCAGCAGCTCCAGGCGCTCGCGGGTGTCGCCGTTGCTGCGCCAGGGATCGATGCTGACCCGCTCCAGCAGCGCCGGGCGCGGACCTTCCCAGGGCTCGGCCCAGTTGCAGTCCAGCGGGTCGCGCCCCAGCCCAAGGTCGGTGGCGAGGGCACGCAGCAGGCTGGCGTTGGCGCCCTTGCCGTCGCCCCGGGGGATGCGCACCAGGGACAGCAGGGTGTCGTCGCGCAGGCTGCCGGCCGGGGATTCGCCGAACACGTGGAGGCCATCGCGGATCTGCGACTCCTTGAGGTCGCAGAGGTAGGCATCCAGCTGCGGCAGCCAGCTTTCCGGGTCGTCGCTGATGCTGAGCGCAAGTTCGCGGTCCAGCGCGGTGGCCTTCACCAGTTCGAGGATCTCGCCGCGCAGCTGCACGGCGCGGCGCGGGTCCAGCAGCGAGGCGTCGTAGTACTCGTCGGCCAGGCGCTCCAGATCGCGCAGCGGGCCGTAGTTCTCGGCGCGGGTCAGCGGCGGCATCAGGTGGTCGATGATCACCGCCTGGGCGCGGCGCTTGGCCTGGGCGCCTTCGCCGGGGTCGTTGACGATGAAGGGGTAGATGTTCGGCAGCGGGCCCATCACCGCATCCGGCCAGCACTCGGCGGAGAGGCCGACGCCCTTGCCCGGCAGCCATTCCAGGTTGCCATGCTTGCCGACGTGCACCAGCGCGTCGGCGCCGAACACCTCGCGCAGCCAGAAGTAGAAGGCCAGGTAGCCGTGGGGCGGCACCAGCGCAGCGTCGTGGTAGATGGCCGCCGGGTCCAGCTGGTAGCCGCGCGCCGGCTGGATGCCGACGAAGGCGAGGCCGAAGCGCAGGCCGGCGATCATCATGCGCCCGGCGCGGAACATCGGGTCCTGCTGCGGTTCGCCCCAGCGCTCCGTCACCGCCCGCTGGTTGGCTTCGGGCAGGCGGGCGAAGCAGGCCAGGTAGGCGTCCAGCGCCAGGCTCTGGGCGCAGGGGCGCGCGTCGAGGCTGTCGAGGTCGTTGCTGACGCCGCCCAGCAGGCTGTGGATAAGTGCCGTGCCGCTCTCCGGCAGGCCGGCCAGGGGGTAACCCTCGGCCTCCAGGGCGCGGAGAATGTTCAGCGCGGCGGCCGGGGTGTCCAGGCCCACGCCGTTGCCGATGCGGCCGTCGCGGGTGGGGTAGTTGGCGAGGATCAGCGCCACGCGCTTGTCGGCGTTGGCCTTGCGCCCCAGCAGCAGCCAGCGGCGCGCCAGTTCGGCGACGAAATCCATGCGTTCGAGGTGGGGCAGGTAGCACACCACGTCGCTCTGGCTGCGCTCGCTGCGCCAGGCCAGGCCCTTGAAGCTGATGGGGCGGGTGATGATGCGCCCGTCCAGCTCCGGCAGGGCGATGTGCATGGCCAGGTCGCGCGGGCCGAGGCCTTGCGGGTTCTCTTCCCAGAGTGGCTGGTTGTCCAGCGAGCAGATGGCCTGCAGCACCGGCACGTCGCGGCGGAAGGGGCGCTGGCCGGGTGTGTCGGGGTTGGATTGGGCGAAGCCGGTGGTGTTGATGATCAGCTCGGCGTCGACGGCGTCCAGCCAGTCCTCGACCACGGCCAGGCACTCGGCTTCCTTGAGGCTGGCCACCGCGATGGGCAGCGGGTTGATGCCGGCGGCGGCCAGGCGCTCGCAGAAGGCGTCGATGAAGGCGGTGTTCGCCGCCTGCAGGTGGGTGCGGTAGAACAGCAGGGCTGCCACCGGCTGGCCCTCCCGCCAGTCGGCGCGCCAGTGGTCGAGGCGGGCGGGGCGCTGGCGCGGGTGATGCACGGCGACGCGGGGCAGGGTGCTGGGCGCCTGCCAGGGGTAGTCGCGGCCCAGGCAGCGGCTGGCGAGGCAGGCGAACAGTTGCCGGGCGTTGTCCAGGCCGCCCTGGCGCAGGTACTGCCAGCAGCGCTCGGCGTCTTCTTCCGGGACGTTGCACAGGCGGGCCAGCTCCGGGTCGGGGCGGTCGTCGCCGGGCACCAGGATCAGCTGCGTGCCGCGCTCGGCCAGGGCCACCAGTTGCTCGATGCCGTAGCGCCAGTAGCCGACGCCGCCATGCACGGAGATGAGGATGACCTTGGCGTGCTGCAGCACCTCGTCGACGTAGAGGTCCACCGAGGCGTGGTTCTGCAGCTGCATGGGGTTGGCCAGGCGCAGGCTGGGGTAGTCCTGCGGCAGCTCGCGGGCGGCCTCGGCCAGCAGCGCCAGGTGCGAATCACCGCTGCAGAGGATCACCAGCTCGGCGGGCGTCTGGGCCAGGTGGGCGATGCCGTCGTCGGGGACGAAGCCGCCAGGTTGGGTGCGCAGCAGGTGCATGGCTCGGGCCTTGGCAGGGGGGGGCGGCCCTCTCCCGGTCGGGAGAGGAGCCGGTTCGGCGGTTACGCCAGGGCGGTGCGCAGTTCGTTGGCGATGGTGGCCGGGTCCAGCTCCTGGCCGATCACCACCAGGCGGGTGGCGCGGGTTTCGTCGGCCAGCCACTGGCGGTCGAAGTGCTTGTCGAAGCGCTTGCCGACGCCCTGTACCAGCAGGCGCATGGGCTTGCCGGGGATGGCGGCGAAGCCCTTGATGCGCAGCACGTCGTGGCGCTCCACCAGTTGGCCGAGGGCGGCCAGCAGGGCGGCTTCCTCCACTTCCGGCAGGTCGACGTGGAAGGAGTCGAACTCGTCGTGGTCGTGGTCCTCGTGCCCTTCGTGGTCGTGGTGGGTGGCGCGGCTGTCGATGTGCGCCTCGGCCTCGGCGTTCAGGCCCAGCAGCACGGAGAGCGGCAGCTTGCCGGCGCTGGCTTCGACGATCTTCACCGCCGGCGGCAGCTCCTCGGCCACTTCGGCGCGCACGGCGGCCAGGGCGTCGGCGTCGAGCAGGTCGGCCTTGTTGAGGATCACCAGGTCGGCGCTGGCCAGCTGGTCTTCGAAGAGTTCGTGCAGGGGCGACTCGTGGTCGAGGTTCGGGTCCTGCTTGCGCTGCTCGTCCACCTGCTCGGGGTGGGCGGCGAAGGTGCCGGCGGCCACGGCCGGGCTGTCGACCACGGTGATCACCGCGTCCACGGTGCAGGCGCTGCGGATCTCGGGCCACTGGAAGGCCTGCACCAGGGGCTTGGGCAGGGCCAGGCCGGAGGTCTCGATGAGGATCTGGTCGAGGTCGCCACGGCGCGCCACCAGTTCGCGCATCACCGGGAAGAACTCTTCCTGCACGGTGCAGCACAGGCAGCCGTTGGCCAGCTCGAAGACGCGGCCCACGGCCTCTTCCTCGGTGCAGCCGATGGAGCATTGCTTGAGGATCTCGCCGTCGATACCCAGCTCGCCGAACTCGTTGACGATCACCGCGATGCGGCGGCCTTCGGCGTTGTCGAGCATGTGGCGGAGCAGGGTGGTCTTACCGGCACCGAGGAAGCCGGTGACGATGGTGACGGGGAGTTTGGCCAGGGTTTTCATGCGCGGCAGCCCTTCGCTGGGAGTCGATCGGATCGGCGGGCGCGCGGGACGAGGGCACGAAAGGCCCGATTCGCCACCGGATCACCCCGCCCGGTTGTCTGGAAATTCGCCGAGGCAGGTCTCCTGGCTCACAGCCTGGCGCGATGCGCCGCCTCTCCGCCTTCCCGCCCGATGGGCAGTGGCTGTGGATAAGGCCTCAGCTGTTCACAGTTGCGGGGGCAGCCACGGCTCGGCCGTGTTCCCTCTTAGCTGCGGCGCGCGGCCGCAGAACCTCGAAGGGCCGAAGGCTACGCAGGCCGGGGGCGGCGGTCAATCGCGGCGGTTGACGGCCGGTCGGTCTCGTGATGTCCTTGTGCGGTTTTTTCAGGTGTCTCGCGCCGTCGCGCGCGAGGTGAAACGGGAAGTCGGTGTGCCCCAGGGCGAGTCCGACGCTGCCCCCGCAACGGTAAGCGCACGTAGGGATCTGTAGGCCACTGTGTCCAGCGGACATGGGAAGGCAAACCCGCCCAGCCTCGGCTGGCGTCGCAAGCCCGGAGACCGGCCTGATCACTTTTTGGCAACCCGCGGTGGGCGGGCGCATGCCGGAAATGCGGTGCCGTAGCGGCCGCTTTCTTCGCACGCGTTCCTCTTGCCGACTCACCCGCACGCAGAGGAAGCACCATGTCCAGCAGCACACTGAGCCATTCGGCCGCCGCCGTCCCCCTGTCCAAACGCCTGGCCATCGCCATCGGTGCCAGCCTCCTGGGCCTGTCGCTCGTGTACTTCGCCGGCTTCTCGCACATCGAGGCGGTGCACAACGCGGCCCACGACACCCGCCACAGCTCTGCCTTCCCCTGCCACTGAGGGCGCACCCGTGATCAAGCGCATCGCCCAGACCGCCGGGTTCGCCGGTCTCTTCGCCGCCATCGTGCTGACCCTGCTGCAAAGCCTGTGGGTCACCCCGCTGATCCTCCACGCAGAAACCTTCGAGAACTCGGCACCGGCCGAACAGGCCGAGCACAGCCACGAGCATGCCGCCGGCACGCCCGCCCATGAACACAGTGCCGAAGCCTGGGCACCGGAAGACGGCTGGCAGCGCACGCTGTCCACCGGTGGCGCCAACCTGGTGGTCGCGGTGGGCTTCGCCCTGCTCCTGGCCGCACTGTTCAGCCTGCGTGGCCCGACCCGCGCCTGGCAGGGCCTGCTCTGGGGCCTGGCCGGTTTCGCCACCTTCGCCCTGGCGCCGTCCCTCGGCCTGCCGCCGGAGCTGCCGGGCACCGCTGCCGCCGATCTGGCCCAGCGCCAGGTCTGGTGGATCGGCACCGCCGCCTCCACCGCCGCCGGCCTGGCGCTGATCGCCTTCGGCCGCAACTGGGTGCTGCGCATCGTCGGGATGGCGTTGTTGGTGATTCCCCACGTGGTTGGCGCGCCGCAGCCCGAGGTGCATTCGAGCCTGGCGCCGGAAGCCCTGGAACACGAGTTCATCGCCGCCTCGCTGATCACCAACGCGCTGTTCTGGGGCGCCCTGGGCTGGGCCGCCGCCTGGCTGTACCAGCGTTCCGCGAGCCAAGACCTGGCGTGAGCCGGGCCGTGCCATCGATCGACCCCGCGCAGGGCCCGGCCCTTCGCGGGGTCTTGCTTTACAGGGCAGGCCGATGATCCGCGTGGCCGGCCTCGGCTGCCGGCGCGGCTGCCCGGAGCGCGAACTGCGCGAGTTGCTGGACAGCACCCTGGCCGAGCGTGGCCTGGCGGTCGGCGACCTGAGTGCCCTGGCCAGCGTCGACAGCAAGGCCGAGGAGCCCGGGCTGCGGGCACTGGCGCTGTCCCTTCACCTGCCCCTGGCGCTGTTGCCGGCCACCGAGCTGGCGGCTTGCGAGGGGCGGCTGTCCGGTACCTCGGCCGTCGCCCTGCGGGAAACCGGCAGCCCCGGCATTGCCGAGGCCGCGGCCCTGCTGCATGCCGAAGCCCTGGCCGGCCGGCCTGCGCGATTGCTGGTGGAAAAACGCCGCAGCCCCCGCGCCACCTGTGCGCTGGCCTGCATTCCCGAGGATGTGGATAACCCATGACGGTCTATTTCATCGGCGCCGGCCCCGGCGATCCGGAGCTCATCACGGTCAAGGGCCAGCGGTTGATCCGCAGCTGCCCGGTGATCCTCTATGCCGGCTCCCTGGTGCCGGAAGCGGTGCTCGACGGGCATCGTGCCGAGCAGGTGGTGAACACCGCCGAACTGCACCTGGACGAGATCGTCCGCCTGCTGGCCGAGGCCCATGGGTGCGGCCAGGACGTGGCCCGCGTGCATTCCGGCGACCCCTCGCTGTATGGCGCCATCGGCGAGCAGATCCGCCACCTGCGCGTGCTGGGCATTCCCTACGAGGTGGTGCCCGGCGTCACCGCCACCGCCGCCTGCGCCGCGTTGCTCGGCACCGAGCTGACCCTGCCGGACATCTCGCAGACGCTGATCCTCACCCGCTTCGCCACCCGCACGCGCATGCCCGAGGGCGAGTCCCTTGCCGAGCTGGCGCAGCACCGCGCGACCCTGGCGGTGCACCTTGGCGTCAGCCACCTGCCGCGCATCGTCGAGGAACTGCTGCCGCACTACGGCGCCGATTGCCCGGTGGCCGTGGTGCACCGCGCCAGCTGGCCCGACCAGGACTGGGTGACCGGCACGCTGGCGGACATCGTCGAGCGGGTGGCGGGCAAGGACTTCCGTCGCACCGCGCTGATCCTCGTGGGGCGCGTGCTGGCCGCCGAAGGCTTCACCGACTCCTCGCTCTACCACCCCGATCACGCCCATCTCTATCGCCCCGCAGGGGGTGACGACGACTGACGAGGCGTGCCGCATGGCGCGCCGCTAGTGACGCAGCGCTGGGAAATAAGCAGAATGCGTGTTCCCCGGTCGGAAACGACCGCCGGCTTGCGTGCCTGATGCCCCGTCTTGGCGAACCTCCTGGTCACAGGGATGGCGCCGGTGCGGGGTCATGGCCTGATCGATAACACCCACTGGCTTTAAGCGACCTTCTGTCTATGCGTATGCGCTTGATGCTCCTGGGCGGTGGCAATGCCCTTGGCCAGGCGCTTATCCGCCTGGGGGCCGAGGATGATGTAGGGTTCCTCGCCCCGCGCCCGCCCGAACAGGGCTGGGATGCCGCCAGCCTGACCCAGCTGCTCGACGACACCCGCCCCGATGCGGTGATCAACCTCGCCTACTACTTCGACTGGTTCCAGGCCGAGGAGGCCAGCCC
Source organism: Pseudomonas sp. 57B-090624 (assembly GCF_003234055.1). Lineage (NCBI taxonomy): Bacteria > Pseudomonadati > Pseudomonadota > Gammaproteobacteria > Pseudomonadales > Pseudomonadaceae > Pseudomonas > Pseudomonas sp. 57B-090624. Next base: position 3,261 of record NZ_QKRU01000030.1, on the reverse strand, counting down.
GGTCCGTTTCGCCGCGCAGGAACGCGCGGTCGAGCGTCTCGCCGAACTCTGCCAGCACCACGGCATCGTCCTGCTGCAGCCTTCCAGCTACCGCGTCTTCGATGGTGCCCGGGCGACGGCCTACAACGAGAAGGACGAGACCATTCCCCTGAGCCTTCGCGGGCAGTCCCTGTGGCGCATCGAGCAGAGCGTGCGTGCCATGTGCCCCAAGCATGTGCTGCTGCGCTTCGGCTGGCTGCTGGACGACAGCAACGAGGGCATCCTCGGGCGCTTCCTCGCCCGTGCCGAGCGGGACGACGAGCTGATGCTGGCCGACGACCGCCGCGGCAACCCGACGCCGGTGGACGACGCCGCGCGGGTGATGCTCGCCGTGCTCAAGCAACTGGACTGCGCTGCGCCGCTCTGGGGCACCTACCACTACGGCGGCCATGAGGCGACCACCACCCTGGCGCTTGGCCAGGCGGTGCTCACCGAGGCCCGCAACCTGCGCGCGCTGAAGGTGCAGGAAATCACCCCCCAGGCCCACGCCGCCCGCCCCGATGCGGCGGACGAGCCCCAGCACGCGGTGCTGGCCTGCAAGAAGATCCTCCATACATTCGGCATCAAGCCCCGCGCCTGGCGCGCGGCGTTGCCCGCACTCCTGGACCGTTACTACCGCCATGGCTGACCTCCCCATCCTCGTTACCGGCGGCGCCGGCTTCATCGGCTCCAACCTGGTCGACGCACTGCTGGCGCGCGGGCACGCCGTGCGCGTGCTCGACGATCTTTCCACCGGCAAGCGCAGCAACCTGCCGCTGGACAACCCGCGCGTGGAACTCATCGAAGGCAACGTCGCCGACGCCGCGCTGGTAAGCCGTACCATGGCCGGCTGCAAGGCGGTGGCGCACCTGGCCGCCGTGGCCTCGGTGCCGGCTTCGGTGGACGACCCGGTGGCCACCCACCAGGCCAACTTCATCGGCACGCTCAATGTGTGCGAAGCCATGCGCGAGCATGGCGTGAAGCGCGTGGTGTTCGCCTCCAGCGCCTCGGTCTACGGCCAGAACGGCGAAGGCCAGGCCATCGACGAGAACACCCCCGTGGCACCGCTGACCCCCTATGCGGTGGACAAGCTGGCCAGCGAGCAGTACCTGGATTTCTACCGCCGCCAGCATGGCCTGGAGCCTGCGGTGTTCCGCTTCTTCAACATCTTCGGCCCGCGCCAGGACCCGTCCTCGCCCTATTCCGGGGTGATCAGCATCTTCACCGAGCGCGCCCTGGCCGGCACGCCGATCACCATCTTCGGTGATGGCGAGCAGACCCGTGACTTCGTCTATGTCGGCGACCTGGTGCAGGTGCTGGTGCAGGCGCTGGAGAACCCAGGCATCGAGGCCGGCCCGGTGAACGTCGGCCTGCAGCGCTCCACCAGCCTGAAGGACCTGCTCGCCGCCATCGGCAGCGTGGTGGGCGAACTGCCGGCCATCAGCCATGCCGATGCGCGCTCAGGCGATATCCGCCATTCCCTGGCGGACAATAGCCGTCTGCTGGAGCGTTTCGCCTTCCCCGAGCCGACGCCCCTGGCGGTCGGCCTGGCCCGCTTGCTGGGCCGCTGAGCCGAATGGAAAAGGCGCCTGCGAGGCGCCTTTTTTTGGCTCTGTCTGCGTTGGCTGTTGTGGTTTTAAAGCAAGGGCTCAAGCACGGTGTCTTCCGGACGCCCTCCACCGCATGGGTTTCGCTTCGCTCTACGCCATCCTACGAAAGCTGCCGCCACTACGTGCGCGCTGCGGGCGCACATCGATGTGATGCGTTGGGCGAAGAAAGCTGGAGCAGCCGCCAGCCCCGTATGGAGGGGCAAGTTTTTTGGTTCCTTTTCATCGGGCTGGCGTTCCAGCGACTGGAAAAGGGACTCGCCCGGGAGGGCGAAACCAGAAGTACCAGCAAAACTCAGCACTCAGCTGGGCTCAAATCCTCTAGCAACACTTAACGCAAAAAGCCTTTTTTCATCCCACCAGATGGGCCGGTGATGCCAACGAAAAAGGCGCCCGGAGGCGCCTTTGTTCATTGCGGTTGGGCTTAGAACTTGTAGCCCAGGCCAACCATGTAGACCCACGGGTCGACGTCCACGTCCACCTTGGCGCGTACGCCCAGGGCGGTGTTGTCGACGTAGGCGCGGGTGTCGATGTCGATGTAGCGCACCTGGGCGTTGAGCATGATGTTGTCGGTCAGCATGTAGTCGGCGCCGACCTGCCAGGCCAGGCCCCAGGAGTTCTTCACGCGGAGGTTGTCGAAGCCGGCTGCGGTCGCGCCGCTGCCCACGTGCTCGTCATAGATCCAGGTGTAGTTGATGCCGGCGCCCAGGTAGGGCTGGAAGGCCGACTGGGATTCCAGCGGGTAGTACACGACGCTCAGGGTCGGCGGCAGGTGCTTCAGCGAGCCCAGGCTGCCGTTGGCGGCGTCGAGGGCGGTGCCCTTGATCTTCACTTCGTGCTCGAAGGGGGTGGCGGCCAGCAGTTCCAGACCGAAGTGGTCGGTCAGCATGTAGGCGAAGTTCAGGCCCAGCTGGGTGTCGCTGTCCATGGTCGCCTTGCCGCCCAGGTCGGCGCCGGCCAGGGGGCCGCGGTCTACCTTGACGGAAGAGCTGTCGGCTTTCGGGTTGACGGTGATGGCACCGGCACGGACGAGGATGTCACCCGCCTGGTGGGCATGGGCCACCGGGGCGGCCACAGCGAGAGCGAGGAGGGAGGCGGCTAGGAACTGCGTTTTCATTTAAGGGCTCCGAGGTCTTGAGCTTGTGTTGGCTGGGCTCAGTTTCGGGGAGCACGAAACGCGGCACCTTGATCTAGCTCAATGCCGCGACGAGTTCGTTAGCAGGCTTGCTTATCAGCTCTCGGGCGTCTCGTAGGGGTAGATCTTGCTGGCTTCCATCTGGTAGCCGGCTTCGGCCAGTTCGCTGGTGCTGGATTTCACCTGCAGCTGCCCTTCGATCCAGAACGGCTGGTAGAGCGCGTCCATCAGTACGCCCAGCTCGCTGGTGACGTGGACGATCTGGTTGGACGGCGGTGGCGGCACATGGATGCAGGCACCGAAGTAGGGAACCAGCAGGAAGTCGGTCACCCGGCCTTCCTCGGTCACGTCCAGTGGCACGATGTAGCCCGGCAGTTTCACTTCCAGGCCGTCCAGCGTCGGCACCACCGGAGCGGACGGCGACTGCTGCATGGCGGCCGGGCCCGCTTCGGCGGCGAGGGAGTCGGCCAACTGCGAGAGGTCGTGGATGGGGGCGGGAGG
>NZ_QKRU01000029.1:0-74682 GCF_003234055.1 Pseudomonas sp. 57B-090624 | reverse complement strand
GTCGTATCGACATGGTGGTGCACTCCTGCCACGGCATCGCTCGAACTCCTCTTCGAAGGATCCCGTAAGCCTAAATGCGTTACCTATGTCTCCCGACACCTGTCACCTATGTCCCCCGGCTGAACACCGTGCGCACCTCAAAAGGTGGGAGCGGCACGGAGGCTGTCGGAGTGCGCCGGACGGGCCGAGCGCGGGACCGGTGCGCGCAGCACAGCCTGCAAGAGCACATCGGCGCACGGGGCTTGCCGTGCGCCCTTCACCCGCCCCGTTCGATCAGGTGGTTCATCGCGGCCTTGAGCTTCATCGGGCGGACGGGTTTGTGCATCAGGGTGTGGCCGAGCTCGCGCATCTGCTGGCGCAGTTCGTTGCTGTAGTTGGCGGTGATCATCAGGGCGGGCAAGGCGGTGCCGCGGCGGGCGTTGATGCTGGCGACGGCGTCGACGCCGTTGTGGCCGTTGTCCAGGTGGTAGTCGGCGATCAGCAGGTCGGCGTCGGCGTGGTAGTTGTCCACCTGGCGGGCGAGGTCTTCTTCCGAGAGCGCGGTGACCACCTGGCAGCCCCAGCCTTCGAGCAGGGTGCGCATGCCGGCGCAGATGGCCGCGTCGTTGTCCAGCACCCAGACCCGCGAGCCGTGCAGGCGCTCCACCAGCATGTCCGGCGTGCTCGCCTCGACCCGTGCCCGGGGTGCGCGCTTGGCCAGGGGCACCTCGACGCAGAAGCGCGAGCCCTGGCCGAGGCGCGAGCGCACCTGGATGCGGTGGCCGAGCATGCCGGCGATCTTGTCGACGATGGCCAGGCCCAGACCCAGGCCACGGTCCTGCTTGGGCCGCTGCGAGTCGCCGCGCTTGAACTCCTGGAAGATCTCCTTGAGCTTGTCCTCGGCGATGCCGATGCCGCTGTCCCAGACTTCGATGGACAGGCTCTGCCGGTGCCGCCGGCAGCCCAGCAGCACGCGGCCGCTGGGGGTGTAGCGGATGGCGTTGCTGAGCAGGTTGCGCAGGATGCGCGCCAGCAGCTGGATGTCGCTGCGCACCAGCGCCGAGCTGGGCACGAAATGCAGGCTGAGCCCTTCGCTGGCGGCCGCCTGGCGGAACTCCACGGCGAGGTTGTCGAGCAGCTCGCTGACGGCGAAGGGCGCGATGTCGGGCTTGATCACCCCGGCGTCGAGCTTGGAGATGTCCACCAGGGTGCCCAGCAGGCTTTCCACGTCATCCAGCGAGTTGCTGATGTTGCGCACCAGCGCCGTGCTCACCGCCTGCTCGCGCTGCTCTTGCAAGGCACTGGTGAACAATCGCGCGGCGTTCAAGGGTTGCAGCAGGTCGTGGCTGACGGCGGCGAGGAACTTGGTCTTCGACAGGTTGGCTTGCTCGGCCTCGCGCTTGGCTTCGCGCAGGCGCAGTTCCACCTGGCTGCGCTCGCCAATCTCGCGCAGCAGCTGGTCGTTGAGCTGGGTGAGCTCGGCGGTGCGTTCGCGCACCCGCTGCTCCAGGTTCTGGTAGGCCAGGTGCAGGGCTTCGGCCGTGCGGCGGCGCTCGGTGATGTCGCGGATCAGCACGAAGATGCCGACCACCTCGCCGTTGGCCAGGCGGTTGGGCACGTAGGAGCGCAGCATGTAGCGCTCCTGGCCGTTGAGGTTGGTTTCGGCCACCTCGAAGGTGACGCTCTCGCCGGACAGCGCCCGCTCCACATAGGGTTCCAGGCGCCGCCAGTGCTCCTCGCTGTGCACCTCGCGCAGGCGTTGGCCGAGCATGCCGCCACGGGGCCAGCGGTACCACTCCTCGTAGACCTTGTTGGTGAATTCGTAGACCAGCTCGGCGTTGAGGTAGGCGATCAGCGCCGGCACGTGGTCGGTGATCAGGCGGATCCAGCGTTCGCTTTCGGCCAGGGCCTCGGCGTGGCGGTAGCGCTCGGTGATGTCGGTGAAGGTGTTGACGAAGCCGCCGGTGGGCAGCGCGTGGGTGCGCACCTCCAGCATGCGGCCGTCGAACAGGCGCTGCTCCAGCTCGCGCACCGGGCGACCGTTGGCGTCGCGGGTCTGCGGGGTGAGCAGCGCCAGCTCGCTGTCGGCCATGACCTCGGCGAAGGGCCGGTGCGCCTGGATCGGCGCCAGGCCGCAGAGTTCGAGGAAGCGGTGGTTCCACAGCTCCAGGGTGCCTTCGGCGCCGACCATGGCCATGCCTTGGGAGAGGTTGTCCACGGCGCGCTGCAGCAGGCGCGATTTCTGCGCCAGGGCCTGCTCGCGGCGCATGGTTTCGCTGATCTTCAGGTCGGTGATGTCGGTGTAGAGGATCACCAGCCCGCCCTCGCGGGTGGGCCGCTCGCTGACCTGCACCCAGCGCCCGTCCTGCAGGCGGTAGAGGCTGTGTTCGTTGTCGCTGCTGCGCTGCTCTTCGACGATCAGCCCGGTGCTTTCGGCCAGGCGCTTGATCTCCGAGAGCCGGGTGCCGCTGATGATGCGCGCGCGGCTGTTGGCCCAGAAGGACTTGAAGCGGCTGTTGAACAGGACGATGCGCTGCTCCTTGTCGAACAGCACGAAGGCGTCGGAGATGCTTTCGATGGCGTCCACCAGGTGCTGGTGGGCCGTCTCGGCGCGCAGCCGGGCGTCGCTGAGCAGCTGGTTGCTGGCCTTGAGTTCGGACATGGCCTGGTTCAGCGCGTCGGTGCGTTCGCGCACCTGCTCGGCCAGCACCACCGAGTGCTGGAAGGCGGCGTAGGCGTCGTCGCGGCGGGCGGCGCTGGATTCGACCCGCTCGATCAGCGCGGCGTTGATGCGCTTGAGCTTGTGGTTCTCACCCTCCAGCCGGGCGATGCGCGCTTCGTAGTCAGCGGCCTGCATCGCCGGGGCGGCGTCCGATGGCGACACCGGTGAAGGTCTGGTTGATGTGCATGCCATTGAACTGTTCCCCGTAGGTGTTGAAGCCGATGACGCGCTGGCGACGGAGGAATTCGCCGGTCTGCTCGACGCCGCCGTCGCTCTCGATTTCCAGGCGGCGCAGGAAGCAGTCGCAGCCGATGGTCAGCAGTGGCGGGCCGAGGCGCTGCTCCAGGCGCTGGAACAGGGCCTGCAGGTTGGGTAGCAGCGGCCCCGGGCGCATGCCGGTGAGGACGATGCCGTTCTCCACGGCGCAGTAGAAGCTGAGGCTGAGGTCGTCGTTGACCCGCTGGATGGAGCGCACGTAGTACTGGTCGTTGACCCGCACCGCCAGCGGGTGGGCGGCGAACAGGCGGTGGTCCAGTGCCGCCAGCGGCACGCCGATCCACTGGGCGTATTCCTGGGCGGCGGGCTCGGCGTTGAGTTCGAAGACGCGGCGGCTGGCGCTGTCGGCGCGGGTGACCACCAGCTTCTCGTCGCTGGGCAGGATGTGGTGGGTGCTGAAGACTTCGAAATCCAGCTGGGTATTGACCAGCACCACCACCGCCGCGCCGGTGTGGAACTGGCCACCGTGGTAGACGTGGGTGTGGGTGAGATGGTTGTCGTCGCCGGCCGAGCCGCCGAAATGCGGGATGCTGCCGAAGGCGGCGCTGAGGGCGGCGAGCACCACTTCTTCGCGGCTGGAGAGGCCGTCGAGCAGGGTCAGGGCGAAGCTGTGGTCCTTGATCGGCGCCAGGGAGTTGCTGCGGCAGTCACCGACCAGGCGTTCCACCAGTTGCTGGGCGTCGATCAGGCTGAAGCGCTCCATCTCGTCGATCAGCGCGCAGCCGATGGAGAAGCTGCGGTAGTCGAAGCCCACCGCGCTGACGCAGCCGCGCCCGTAGCCATTGGGGGTGATTTCGCCGGCGCTGGTGCAGCCCACCAGCTCGATGCCGCCGAAGTACTGCTCCAGGGCTGCGCCCAGGGCCGGCAGGTCGTATTCCGCCGAGCAGAAGAACAGCACGAAGCCCAGGTGCGGGTGGATCAGCTGGCGCGCCAGGTCCTGGGCCACGGCCTCGGCCTCGGTGGCGCTGGACATGGCGGTGACCACGCCCTCGTCCTGGTGCTGTTGCATGGGGCGCCTCTCGCAAATGGGCCTGCAGTTGCTGTGGATTCTACGGAGCGACCCGGGGCCGCCCCATCCTTCTTGGGTAGTGGCGGGCTCGTTCGAAGGGATGAGGCGGCACTGACGATTGCGTTCGGCCTCGTGGAGCCGCCCCAACCGTGCTCATTCGGTCCTGGATGGGTGTGCGCGTGATCTTCGAGGTGCGCGCGGCACACCTACGCGGGGCTGCGAGCTCTTCGCAGGATGGGCGCCTTCGATAGGGGCATCAGGCATCACGATGTGCCACGGCCCGGCTCCGCCTGGTGGAGGTAAAAAGCGACCTCCACCCTACGCAGCGGTCGCGTCCATCGGTGGCATGACGCTTTCTGTAGCCCACCAGGGTAGGAACGAATTCATTGGCGAAACCACTCCCCATAGAACGCAAAAAAGGCGGGAGGCATGCGCCATCCCGCCAAAACACAAGGGAGCATTGCAGGGTGGAGCCTTACCAGTTGAGCACCAGGCCGAGGGCGACGGTGTCGGTGTCTTCGTTCTGCGCGGAGCCGGCGTGGCCGTCGATTTCGAACTGGTTGTATTCGGCGACCAGCTTGAGGTTGTCGTTGACGTCATGGAACAGGGCGATGCCGCGGGTCTCGTAGTCGGCCCCGGTGTTCACCGCACCGTTGCCGTCGTCCTTGGTCTTGCCGTAGGAGAGCGCCAGGCGGTTCTTGCCGAAGCGGTAGGAGCCCTGCAGCAGGTAGCCGTCGCTGTCGACTTCACGCAGGGTCGCCTCGCCGGCGTTGTTGGTGAAGAAGGGGTTGATGCCCTTGGCCTGGAAGCCGGAGCCCACCACCGAGAAGGCGCCCATCTTCGCCTGCACGCCGTAGCCCAGCCCCTTGGAGGTGACGCTGTCCACGGCCGGGTCGGTGTTGTCGGAGGTCTGGTAGCCGCCGTTGACCCAGGAGTAGATCTGCGCGCCGCCCAGCTCGAACTCGTAGGTGAGCTCGGATTCGAAGCGCGGGTTTTCCTGGTAGGCCTTGCCGGTGGGGCTGTCGTCGTTGGTGTCCACCGGGTCCATGATGCCCACGGCCAGGCGCAGGCCGTCGCTCTTGGGGCTGCGGTAGGTGATCTGCGAGGTGGGGAACGGATAGGGGTAGCCGCTGCCGATGTTGCCGAAGGAGACGCCACCGCCGTCCACCAGGCCCAGGGTGTCGCTGACCTGGCCGTAACCGGCGAGCATCTCGTCGAGGAGGATGTTGGAGCGGGCGAACAGGCCGAAGTCCTTGCCCACCAGCACCTCGCCCCAGTCGCTGGCGACGGTGCCATAGAACTGGCGGACGTCGATGGCGGTGTCGGTGCCGTTGGTTTCGCTGTCGTTGATGGTCACCCAGAAGGAGGCGCGGGCACCGAGCTTGAGGTCATCCACCTGCTTGCCCATGTTGAAGCCGATCCAGTTGGGCAAAAAGCCCATCTTCACCCGCGACTGGCGACGGTCGAACTGCTCGCCCTCGCGGTCGACGTCGCTGTTGACGTAGAAGGCGTTGACGTAGCCGTCGGTGGAGAAGGTGGTGTCGTCCTTGTCGTAGAGGACGATCTCGGCCTTGGCCTGTTCCATGACAGCCAGGGCCAGGCCGGTGGTGAGGGCGAGGGGCAGGAATCCGATGGTGACGTTCTTGTTGTTGTACATGGCGCTCTCCGCTGGGTGGGACGACTCGCTCGAGCCGTGACGGAGGCGATTATCGAAACGCCGGAACGCCCGCCATATGCGGCCTTGTGGCTGTTTCGCCGGTGCTTTGGCGGGCCCTGTACGGCCCTGGCGGGAAGGTGCGGGCCGCCCCCCTCGGCGGTAGCGGGGCGCAAGTCGCAACGGACGGACGAGGCCGGCGGCACGACCTGGGAAGGGGGTCGTACCGCTGCCTTGGTAGGGGATTGGGCGGCTGGCGAGGGCGCGAAAGGAGGAGGTATCAGTGCCAGCGGGAGTCGGGGCGTGCAGCGTTGGCGAGCGCCAGCCAGCCGCCACGGGCCTGCTGCAGGGCCTCCAGGGCGGCGAGCAGGTCATCGCGGCCGGCCTGTTCGAGGGCATCGGCGACGCGGTCGGGCCAGTCGGGGGCGCGACCGGCCAGGTGCAGGTTCCAGGCACGCTCGGCCGCGTCCTCATCGCCGCTGCGCAGCTGCGCCAGCAGGGCCTGGCGCGGGGCCTCGCCGTCCGTCAGCGCCTCGTCCAGGCCGGCGAGAAAGGCCTCGATGTGCCCGAGGACCTGCGCCACCGTGGCGCTGGGTGACTGCACGCCGAACAGCAGGCCGGCGTGGCCGTTGATCAGGCGGAAGCCGGAGAACACGGCGTAGCCCAGTTGCAGCTCGCTGCGCAGGCGCTGGTAGAAGCCCGCCTCCAGGCAACGCGCCAGCCACTGCCAGGTGGCTTCGGTCTCTGCCTGGCGATCGGGCAGCGGGCAGAACAGCAGCAGGGCGGCATCGCCCTGCACCGCCACCGGGTGCCAACGCCGCGTGGCGGTGGGGGCCGCCGGGGCATGGCCGTCGAGGCGCCGCCCGGGCACACCGCGCAAGACGCCGGCCAGGCCCTTGCGCGGGCGCTCGTCGAGGCCTACGGCCATGACCTCCCAGGCGGTGCGCGCCCAAATGCGGCCCAGGCGCGCGGGTGAGACCGGTTCGTCATCCGGACGGGGCGCCGCGACGGCATCCAGGCAACCCGGCAACCCGCGCAACAGCTGGCGGATCGGCAGCTCGCCGGCCTCGCGGTTGAGCCAGGCGCGGTGCAGGCGCCGTCCCTGTTCGCAGGCGGCCAGGGGCGGTTCGAACAGGGTCTTGAGCACCGCGTCGAGCACCGGCGGCAGCAATCCGGCGGCACCCCGCAGGCTCAGCCGCCAATCGCGGCCCTGTTCGCTGAAATCGATGGCGACGCCCTGCTGCTGGGCGCGGCTCTGGGTCGCCCGCAACGCGCGCTGCAATGCCTGGAAGAAGCCGCCATCGACGGGCTCGGCCGGCAAACGCCAGCGCAGGAACACCGCCGCGCGCTCGGCATCCCCCCAGTGGTGCAACAGCGGCACGTCGTCCACCCCCCGCGCAACCGTGACCTCGAAGGGGCTGAACATGGGGACGCCGGAGAAGCGCCAGCGCACGTCGACGGCAGGCCAGGGCGGGACGCCCTCCTCTTCCAGTTCCAGCGGGAAGCCGGCGACCTGCACGCGGCCGGCGACAGCCGCCTCGCTGGCGAACAGGCGGATCAGCCGGGGCGGCGTGAGCTGCGCGAGCAGGCGGGCGAAATCGCGCGCCTCCAGGGGCGCTGGTGGGTCCCCGCCACGCTCCAGCAGGCTGCGCGCCTGCTCCAGCGGCGCCGGATGGGCATGGCCGGCGCGGGCCTGGTGGCGGGCCAGGAGATCGCGCCAGGGCTCCTGCTCGCGCAGGGCGGCGAGCCAGTGGAACAGCGCCGCCTCGAGGCGCGCGCGGCTTTCGGGGCGGGCGTCGGCGAGGGCCAGGTCCAGCACCAGCAGCGCCTGGTCCTGGTCGAGATGGGGCACGAGCAGTTGCAATCCATCGCACAGGCCCTGCTCGGCGAGCCAGGCCTGCAGGCTGCCCTCGGCCTCGTCCTGCAGCAGTTCGCGCAACACGTCCAGCGCCTGGGGCAAGGCGGCCGGCTGGCCCTCCAGGGCGAAAGCCAGCCAGCTGCGCGCCGCGCCGGGCAGGCACATGCGCAGGCTGTGGCTGACCAGCGGCAGCAATGCGGGCGCCGGGCGCGGGGCGGCGGGCGCACCGCCGGGCAGCGAACCCGCGAGGTGCTGCGCGAGCCCGGCGAGTTCGTCCAGCGATTGCGGCCCGAGCAGCACCAGGCGCATGCGCGCGCCCTGGTAGTGGGCCTGGTGGAAGGCGGTCAGTCCGGCCTGGAACGCCGGGTCCTCCACCGCCAGGCTGTCGCGGTTGCCGGCATGGAAGTCGGCCAGCGGGTGCCCCGGCGCCAGCGCCGCCGCGAGCGCGGACTGGGCCTGGGTCCAGGTGTCGCGGGCGCGCGCCAGGTATTCGGCCTGCAGCACCTCGCGCTCGCGCAGCTGCGCGTCGATCGCCAGCTGCGGCGCGCCGAGCATGTCCAGCAGCCGCGCCAGGCCGGCTTCCAGGCGCGCGGGCGGCAGCTCGAAGAAGAAGTCGGTGTGGCGGGCCTGGGTGCTGGCATTGAGGCGCCCGCCGCAGGCCTGGACGAAGGGCATGAGCCGCTGCTGGTCGGGGTAACGCAGGCCACCGAGGAACAGCAGGTGTTCGAGAAAATGCGCAAGCCCGAGCCAGTCGCGCGGCTCGTCATGGCTGCCGGCGGCCACCCGCAGCGCCGCCGCCGCCCGCTGCGCGCCGGGCACGTGGCGCAGCTGCACGGCGAGGCCGTTGTCGAGGAGCAGGGAACGGCTGGCGGGGTCGGGAACGGGCGTCATCCGGGCACCATGGAAAGTTTCGCTCAGCATCCTCAAGACCGGCCCTCACGGCAATGGTTCTTTCGTTCAGCCGAACCGCCCCCGAGCGATTGACCGCGGCATGCGGATGCGTCGAGAATCCGCGCTCCTTCCCGTGCGGCGTTCCATCCAGCCGGGTTGCCGTGCTTCCCGGTACGGCGCCGGCCTCAGGTCCTCCAGTCCCGATCTCCGCACCTTGGCGCCCCCTGCGCCCCTTCGCCTGGCCCGCCCAGGCATACGACCCCGACCCGAGCCCGTCGCCGCGCGCGACCCGGCCTCGCCCTGCCCGCCGCATGCCGGGCGGGACGGCTGCGCGCGCAATCCGGTTCGCCATTGCAGGAAACACAATGATGATCACGATCCGCCTTTCCAAAGCCCTCATGGTGCTGGCCATGGCCTTCTTCGCCTCGCTGGTGGCCTTCAACAACGTGACCGACTACGGCACCAACTTCGCCTTCGTCCACCACGTGTTCCTCATGGACACCACCTTCCCCGGCAACCAGCTGATGTACCGCGCCATCGAGACACCCTGGGTCCACCACGCCGGCTACCTGGGCATCATCGCCCTGGAAACCACCACCGCCCTGCTCTGCTGGGTCGGCGGCCTGCACCTGCTGCGGGCGCGCAAGGCCGACGCCGCCGGCTTCCGCGCGGCCAAGCGCTGGGCCATCGCCGGGCTGACGCTGGGCTTCCTCACCTGGCAGGTGGCGTTCATGTCGGTGAGCGGGGAATGGTTCGGCATGTGGATGTCGGAGCAGTGGAACGGCGTGCCGGACGCCTTCCGCTTCTTCATCACCCTGCTGGCGGTGCTGATCTACCTGACGCTGCCCAATGACGGCGGCGAGGCCTGAGCCCCGCGGCCATGAAAAAGCCCCGCCAGCTTGCGCTGTGCGGGGCGTGGGTATTCATGGTGTCCCAGAGTGGGCTCGAACCACCAACCTTCCCCTTAGGAGGGGGATGCTCTATCCAATTGAGCTACTGAGACGGCACGCACGACGGTCTGTCGGTGCGAACGGGCGGCATGTTAACGGCGCCTGCGCGTTTTGTCATGCCACTGCCACGGCACTGCACCATACTTCCGCAAAAATCAGAGGGACCGCCGCCATGCCCCAGCCACTCCCGCAGCACCTGCCCGACTCTCCCTTCACCACCGTGACCCTGCGCGCCGCCAGCCCGGCGGATGCACCGGCGCTGGCCGCCCTGCTGCACCAGCTGGGCGAGGATGAGTCGCGCCCCGACCATGCGCTGCTGGCCTTGCGCCTCGCGGAGCTGCCCAGTGGCCGCGAGGTGGTGGTGGCGGAGCGTGACGGGCGACTGCTGGGCACCTGCACGGTGATCCTGGTTGAGCACCTGGCGCACAACTTCGCGCGCTCGGCGATAGTCGAGGACGTGGTGGTGGACAAGGACGCGCGCGGCCTGGGCATTGGCCAGGCGCTGATGGACAAGGCCGCCGAGCGCGGCCGTGCCTGGGGGTGCTACAAGCTGGTGCTGTCCAGCGGGCAGAGCCGCGAGGCGGCCCATCGCTTCTATGAGTCGCTGGGCTACAAGCCCCACGGGATCAGCCTGTACCTGGATATCTGACACCGCTCACGGGAATGGCGGCGTGTTTCGGCCGCCCTTCCCGCCGCCTGGTCAGACGCGACCGAAGCGCTCTTCGGCGAGGCGGTCGGCGACCTCGGTGGTCGTACGACCTTCCTCGTCGGCGCGGATGAAGATCTGCCGCAGGGTGTTGCCGATGCCTTCGATGTGCGCCTTGAGCTCGGCCGCGCTGCCGCCGCTGCGCTCGAAGTAGACGTCGATGATGCCGCCGGCGTTGATGGCGTAGTCCGGCGCATAGAGGCAGCCGTTGCGCTTGAGTTCCTCGGCCAGTTGCGCGTCGGCCAGCTGGTTGTTGGCGGCGCCGGCGATGATCGGCACGCGCAGCGCTTCCAGGCTCTGCGGGTTGATGATGCCGCCCATGGCGCAGGGCGCGAAGACGTCGACGTCCAGCCCATAGATCTCGTGCTGCCCGACGGCCTTGGCCCCCAGTTGCTCGACGGCACGGCGCACGTTGGCGTCGACGATGTCGGTCACCCACAGTTCGGCGCCGGCCTGGCGCAGCAGGCTGGCGAGGTGGAAGCCGACCTGGCCGACGCCCTGGATGGCGACGCGCAGGCCCTTGAGGTCGTCGCGGCGCAGGCGATGCTTGACCGCCACCTGGATGCCGATGAACACGCCATAGGCGGTGGACGGCGACGGGTCGCCGCTGCGCACGCCGCCGTCGAAGGCTTCGCGCTGGTTGGCGCCGGCCACGTGGCGGCTGCGCTCGGCCATGATCTGCATCTCGGCCGGGCCGGTGCCGGAGTCGGCGGCAGTGATGTAGCGCCCGCCGAGGCTGTCGACGAAATCGCCCATGGCCTGGAACAGCGCTTCGCTCTTGCCCTTGTGCGGGTCGCCGATGATCACGGCCTTGCCCCCGCCCAGGGGCAGGTTGGCGAGGGCGGATTTGTAGGTCATGCCGCGGGACAGGCGCAGCACGTCGCGCAGGGCCTGCTCGTCGTTGAAGTAGTTCCACATGCGGCAGCCGCCGAGGGCGGGGCCGAGTTGGGTGTTGTGGATGGCGATGATGGCCTTGAGGCCGGATGCCTTGTCGTGACCGAAGACGACCTGTTCGTGGCCATCGAATTCGACGTGGGAGAAGACGGACATGGTTTACCTCTGCATGCGATTGTCTGGGTGAACGCCGGCCTTCCCCCGTGGGAAGGCCGGTGATGGGAAGGCGTCAGGCGGCGGAGTCGAACAGGCGCACGACCTTGATCTCGGTAGCCAGCAGCTGGGCGCGCAATTGCGCCTCGTGCTCGCGGACCTTGGCCAGGGCCTTCTCCTTGACGTGGCCGTAGCCACGGATCTGTTCCGGCAGTTCGGCGATGGCCACGGCGACGCGGTAGTTGTCGCCGCGCAGGTGGGCGAGCACGGCTTCGACGTTGTCTTCGTAGCGGACGATCAGCTCGCGCTCCAGGCGCCGCTCCTCGCTGTAGGCGAAGGGGTCCAGCGCGCTGCCACGCAGGAACCTGAACGTGGCCAGCAGGCCGAAGGCCTTGAGCATCCACGGGCCGAAGCTGCGCTTGCGCGGTTGCCCGGTGGCGGGGTCGCGCTTGGCCAGCCAGGACGGCGCCAGGTGGAACTGCAGGCGGTAGTCGCCGCTGAACTGGGCGCGCAGGCGCTTGCGGAATTCACCATCGCTGTACAGGCGCGCCACTTCGTACTCGTCCTTGTAGGCGAGGACCTTGAAGTAGTAGCGGGCGACGGCTTCGGTGAGTTCCTTGCCGGCGCTTTCATCGACCCGGCGCACACGCTCGACCAGGTCGCTGTAGCGCTTGGCGTAGCCGGCGTCCTGGTAGGCGGTGAGGAAGTCGACGCGCAAGCGGATGATGTCCTCGAGGCTCTCGCAGGGCTTGGCTTCGGCCACTTCCGGTGCGGCGAGCTTCTCTACCGCCGCCAGGTCGTGGGCGGCGCGGCGCCCCCAGAGGAAGGCTTCGCAGTTGAGCTTCACCGCCACGCCGTTGAGCTGGATGGCCTTCTCGATGGCTTCGGCGGAGACCGGCACCAGCCCGCGCTGGTAGGCGTAGCCGAGCATGAACAGGTTGGTGGCGATGCTGTCGCCGAGCAGGCGGGTGGCCAGGCGGGTGGCGTCGATGAAGTGGGTTTTCTCCGCGCCGACGGCCTCGATCAGCGCCTGTTGCATGGCCTGGCCGGGGACCTGGGCATCCGGGTTGCGGGTGAACTCGGCGGTGGCGGCCTCGTGGCTGTTGACCACGGCGGTGGCGATGCGCTCGTTGAGCTTGGCCAGGGCCTCTTCGCTGGCAGCGACCACCAGGTCGCAGCCGAGCAGCAGGTCGGTCTCGCCGGCGGCGATGCGCACGGCGTAGATGTCGTCCTGCCTGGCGGCGATGCGGATGTGGGTGATGACCGGGCCGAACTTCTGCGCCAGGCCGGCCTGGTCGAGCACGCTGCAGCCCTTGCCTTCGATGTGGGCGGCCATGCCCAGCAGGGCACCGACGGTGGTCACGCCGCTGCCACCAACGCCGGGCAGGAGGATGTTCCAGGGGCGCTCCAGGCTCGGCTGGCGCGGCTCGGGCAGCACGGCGAACAGGGCGCCGCTGCCGACCGCCTCGGGCTTGCGCAGCTCGCCGCCGTGGACGGTGACGAAGCTGGGGCAGAAGCCTTCGAGGCAGGAGAAGTCCTTGTTGCAGGCGTTCTGGTCGATCTCGCGCTTGCGCCCCAGCTCGGTCTCCAGCGGCAGCACGGAGAGGCAGTTGGACTTGACGCTGCAGTCGCCGCAACCCTCGCACACGGCGGGGTTGATGAAGGCACGCTTGGCCGGGTCGACGAGCTTGCCGCGCTTGCGGCGGCGGCGTTTCTCGGTGGCGCAGGTCTGGTCGTAGATGATCACCGAGACGCCCTTGAACTCGCGCAGCTCGCGCTGCACGGCGTCCAGCTCGCGGCGGTGGTGGAAGGTGACGATGGGCGCGAAGGTGGCGCGGGTGGGGTACTTCTCGGGTTCGTCGGTGACCAGGGCGATGCGTTTGACGCCCTCGGCGAAGACCTGCTGGCTGAGCTGGTCGACGCGCAGTTCGCCGTCGATGGGCTGGCCGCCGGTCATGGCCACGGCGTCGTTGTAGAGGATCTTGTAGGTGATGTTGACCCCAGCGGCCACGGCGGCGCGCAGGGCCAGCTGGCCGGAGTGGAAGTAGGTGCCGTCGCCGAGGTTCTGGAAGATGTGCGGCGTGTCGGTGAAGGGGGCCTGGCCGATCCAGGTGGCGCCCTCCCCGCCCATCTGGGTGAAGGTGTCGGTGTTGCGGTCCATCCACTGGGTCATGTAGTGGCAGCCGATGCCGCCCTGGGCGCGGCTGCCTTCGGGCAGCTTGGTGGAGGTGTTGTGCGGGCAGCCGGAGCAGAAATGCGGGGTGCGCACGGTGGTGTGCTTGGGCTCGGCGAGGGCCTTTTCCTTGGCGGCGAGGAAGGCCAGGCGCGATTCGATCTGCTCGCTGGAGTAGATGGGCGCCAGGCGCCTGGCGATGACGCGGGCGATCATCGCGGGGGTCAGCTCGCTGAGGTTGGGCAGCAGGGAGTTGCCGTGCTCGTCGAACTCGCCGACCACGCGTGGGCGCTTGTCCACCGGCCAGTTGTAGAGCTGGCCGGTGAGCTGGTCCTCAATGATGCTGCGCTTCTCCTCGACCACGAGGATTTCGTCCAGGCCTTCGGCGAACTGGTGCACGGAGACCGGCTCCAGCGGCCAGCTCATGCCGATCTTCAGCACACGCAGGCCGACCCTGGCGCAGAGTTCGTCGTCCAGGCCGAGGTCCACCAGGGCCTGGCGCACGTCGAGGTAGGACTTGCCGGTGGTGATGATGCCCAGGCGCGGGTTGGGCGAGTCGAGCTTGACCTGGTTGAGGTCGTTGGCCAGGGCGAAGGCGCGGGCGGCGTAGATCTTGTAGGTGTTGAGGCGTTTTTCCTGGGCGAGCGGCGGGTCGGGCCAGCGGATGTGCACGCCGTCCTCGGGGAGGACGAAGTCGCTGGGGATCTTCACGTCGATGCGCAGCGGGTCGACGTCCACCACGGCGGAGGAGTCGACGTTCTCGGCGATGGTCTTGAGTGCCACCCAGCAGCCGCTGTAGCGCGAGAGCTCCCAGCCGATGATGCCGTAGTCGAGGATCTCCTGGACGTTGGCCGGGTTGAGCACCGGGATGGAGGCGGCGATGAAGGCGTGCTCGCTCTGGTTGGCGATGCTGGAAGACTTGCAGCCGTGGTCGTCACCGGCCAGCAACAGCACGCCGCCATGGGGCGCGACGCCGGCGGAGTTGCCATGCTTGAAGACGTCGCCGCAGCGGTCTACGCCCGGGCCCTTGCCGTACCACATGGAGAACACGCCGTCGTAGCGCGCGCCGGGGAACAGGCTGGTCTGCTGGCTGCCCCATACGGCGGTGGCGGCGAGCTCTTCGTTGACACCCGGCTGGAAGTGGATGTGGTTTTCCTGGAGGAAGGACTTGGCCTCCCAGAGGCTCTTGTCGAGGTTGCCGAGGGGCGAACCCCGATAGCCGGAGATGAAGCAGGCGGTGTTCAGGCCATGGGCCGCATCGCGTTGCTTCTGCAGCATCGGCAGGCGGGTGAGCGCCTGGGTGCCGGTGAGGTACAGATGACCGGTTGCAAGCCGGTATTTGTCATCCAGGCGGATCTCGGCCAGAGACATGCGGGCGCTCCTTTTATTTTTATGGCGACCAGGATGGCTACGGTTAGCGCCATCCTCCTGTCCCGCGGCAGGATCACCGCCCGGGACGCATGCTCAATAATCTGACTGAAGGGTTCTGCTTTTTTCTTTCTATTTTCGGGCCAGAATGCCAATACTGCGCATGATCCTTCCAACAAAAACAAGATTGCGGACTTATTCATGCACAACCCTCTGAGCCCTATCGATCGCAAGATCCTCCGCCTGCTGCAACACAATGCCGATCTGTCGGCTGCCGAAGTGGCCGAGAAGGTGGAGCTGTCCCAGTCGCCCTGCTGGCGCCGCATCAACCGCATGCAGGAAGAGGGGCTGATCGAGCGCAAGGTCGCCCTGCTCAACCCCAGGTTGCTGGGTTTCTCCATCACGGTGTTCGTCAACATCAAGCTCTCGGCCCACGGGCGCAACAACCTGACCGAGTTCGAGGAGGCCATCGTCGGCTACCCGGAGGTGCTGGAGTGCTACACGATGGCCGGCGGTTCGGATTACCTGCTGAAAGTGGTGGCGCGGGATATCGGCAGCTACGAGCGCTTCCTGCGTGACCAGTTGCTGCAGCGCCCACATGTACTGGAAGCGCATTCGAACATCGCCATGAGCGAGGTGAAGCGCACGACCGAGCTGCCGCTGGACTGAACGCTCGTGGCCCCCATTCCAGAGCGCTTGGTGCCGGAACAAGCGAAGCGGCGTAGCCCTGCCGGCCTGCACCCGTGCAATTTGCAATGGACAAAAATCGGGCGCCTTGCAAAGTGCACGGAAAGCACCTTGCCGAACACATACAAACAATTGATTTTAAAGGATTTTTTAAATATTCGAGCTTGGCATGACACCTGCTCTATTCCAGTCATGAGAATTCTGGATGCGAGCCCCGATCATGAACAGTGTCATCACGCTCCTCGCAGCAACCGTATTGACGCTCCTGGCCGCCAGCGCCTTCGCCGCGCTGCAGAGCAACCAGCAGCAACAGGCCGTGAAACATCTGGTCGAGCGAATCAACCCGACGCCAGTGCAATTCGAATACGCCACCCAGTCGGGCGATCAGAAGCCGAAGGTGCGCCAGCTGCAGAGCAGCGAGTGGCAACCTCGTCCCGCCCAACGCCTGTCGTTCTGAGCAACCGGCATGGACATGACCGCGTGGGGGATGGTGTTTCCGGGATTGATCCTGCTGCTGGCGGCAGGGACCTGCGGAGCGCTCTGGGTGATCGATCGCATCACCGATCAGGGTCTGGCGGAAGAACAGAAAGCCGAGCGTGATCGGGATGAGCGCATCGCCAATTACTACGACCCTTTCTTTTAAGCATCCCTATGTCGGCAAGGAGATCGAGATGTCGAAGTCAGCCGTGCTGTTCCTGATCATCAGCCTGCTGCTCACCCTGACCCTTTGGCTGGAACCCTGGCAGGCCGCATGGCCGGCTGCAGCCGTGAAGGTGGCACTGGGCGCCAGCGGGATGCTGCTGCTGGTGGCGCTGATGGTGGGCAAGCGGGTGAAGTTCGACCCGGTATTGCGCTGATTCAGGACCGAGGCCGGTCGAGCAGCTGTAGCAGGCGTTGCAGGGTCTGCTCCAGGGGGCCGGAGTTGTCGAGGATCGACAGGGCGCCACCGCCCTCCTCCCGCAGGGACTCGGTGAAGCGGGCGTTGCGTGCCAGGCGCGCCTCTATCTCCTCGGCGGGCTCACGACCACGGGCCTGCAGGCGCCGGCGCAGGACGTCCATCTCCACTGTCAGCAGGATGGGCTTGAGGTCCGGATAGCGCTTCAGGGCCTCACCCAGGTAACCCCTGGAGCCATTGACCAGCACATCCTCCCCCGCCGCCAGCCATTCATCCATCTGCACCGGGATGCCATACGACAGGCCGTTGGCGTGCCAGCTCATGGCGAAGGCACCGCTCCGCTCCATCTCCGCGAAACGCTCGGGGCTAACCGCCTCGGCCGCCTCGCCCACCGCCTCGGCCGAGCGGGTAATCACGCGCCGCACGATATGGCAGCCACTGCGCGAGAGCGGCCCGCGGGCGGCATCGAGCAGGCTGTCCTTGCCTGAGCCTGAGGGTCCGATGAGATAGAACAGCCTGCCATTCATCTGCTTACCTGGAAGTTCATCCGCTGCGATCACCGCGTCTCACACGGCGGACGCCACATTACCCGGAAAGCATTGCAGTTTGGAGCATCCGAATGCACCGGCAGCTCATACCGGACGTCGCACAGTAGCTAATTGCCAGTGCTGGCTTTATGGAGGCGCGCTACGCTTTACGCAACGGGTTCTGACATGCAGGAAGCCCGCCCCAGAGCGCTGGATGTGCCGTCGCGCACGAAATCGGCAACCTTCTGCAACGGAGCGGGGAATTTTTCTCTCCTACCGCATTCATATGGGAGCCTTTTGCATATTCACTCGCATTTCGGACAACTGGTGCTGGCAAAAAGCCGCTACCCAGCGCACAATGCGACACAGATTTGACGTCAAGGAACCGTTTAGGTGACTGCAAGGTCATAATGACGCCAATCGCGATGAATGGTTGAACGACTGATGCTAAAGATGGTCAAACCGGTGACAATCACATAGCTCATTGCCAGCATCGCTCCCTGAACTAACCGGTTTAAATGTATGCGCCCTATGAAACAGGCTATTTACTCCAGCCGCACAGCTGACAAGTTCGTCGTCCGTCTGCCAGAAGGCATGCGCGAGCGCATCGCCGATGTGGCGCGTAACCATCACCGCAGCATGAACTCCGAGATCATCGCCCGCCTCGAGCAGAGCATGCTCCAGGAAGGCGCTCTGGACGAAGGTTTGTCCATGCGCTTGGACAGCCCTGAGCTGTCTTTGCACGAGCGCGAACTGCTGCAACGCTTCCGCCAGCTTTCCCGCCGCCAGCAAAATGCGCTGGTTGCGTTGATCGCCCACGATGCCGAACTCGCCGCCGAAGAAGCCTGAGTTCGCAGCACGTCGATTGAGAGCCGCCCCTTGAGGCGGCTTTTTCTTGCCCGTGATTTGGCTTTCACGCGCCACACAGCAAAAGGCCCCGCAGATGCGGGGCCTTTTGCATGACAACGATTTCTAGAGCAGGAAGACGGTCGCAAGCCCCAGGAAGATGAAGAAGCCGCCGCTGTCGGTCATGGCGGTGATCATCACGCTGGAACCCATGGCAGGGTCCCGCCCCAGGCGCACCAGGGTCATCGGAATCAGCACGCCCATCAGGGCGGCCAGCAGCAGGTTGAGCGTCATCGCTCCGGTCATCACCGCGCCCAGGGACCAACTGTCATAGAGGTAATAGGCAACCAGGCCGATCACCCCGCCCCACACCAGGCCGTTGACCAGCGCCACCCCCAGTTCCTTGCGCATCAGGCGGCTGGTATTGCCAGTGCCGACCTGATCCAGCGCCATGGCGCGGACGATCATGGTGATGGTCTGGTTGCCGGAGTTGCCGCCGATGCCCGCCACAATGGGCATCAGTGCCGCCAATGCCACCAGCTTCTCGATAGAGCCTTCGAACAGGCCGATCACCCGCGAGGCGATGAAGGCAGTGACCAGGTTGACGGCCAGCCAGGCCCAGCGGTTGCCGACCGACTTCCACACCGAGGCGAAAATGTCTTCCTCCTCGCGCAGGCCGGCCATGTTGAGGACTTCGGTCTCGCTCTCCTCACGGATCAGGTCGACGATCTCGTCGATGGTCAGGCGGCCGATCAGCTTGCCGTTCTTGTCCACCACCGGCGCGGAAATAAGGTCGTAACGCTCGAACGCCTGAGCGGCGTCATAGGCATCCTCGTCCGGATGGAAGCTCACGGGATCGCTGGCCATCACCTCGGCCACCTGCTTGTCCGGATCGTTCACCAGCAGGCGCTTGATCGGCAGCACGCCCTTGAGGATGCCGTCGTAGTCGACCACGAAGAGCTTGTCGGTATGGCCCGGCAGCTCCTTGAGGCGACGCAGGTAGCGCAGCACCACTTCCAGGGTCACGTCCTCGCGGATGGTGACCATCTCGAAGTCCATCAGCGCACCGACCTGGTCCTCTTCGTAGGACAGGGCGGAACGCACGCGCTCACGCTGCTGGGCGTCGAGCGTCTCCATCAGCTCGTGGATCACATCACGGGGCAGCTCGGGCGCGAGATCGGCCAGCTCGTCCGCGTCCATTTCCTTGGCGGCGGCGAGCAGCTCGTGATCGTCCATGTCGGCGATCAGGGTTTCACGAACCGAGTCGGAGACTTCGAGGAGGATGTCGCCGTCGCGCTCGGCCTTCACCAGTTGCCAGACGGTCAGGCGATCGCCAAGCGGCAGGGCTTCGAGAATGTGGGCGATGTCGGCGGGGTGCAGCTCATCGAGCTTGCGTTGCAGCTCGGCGAGATTCTGGCGATGGACCAGGTTCTCGACGAGATCCTGGTGCTGGCCCTCCTGACGATGGGTCAGGTCTTCGACCAGCTTGTGTCGATGCAGCAGATCGACCACCTGAGCGAGGCGGTCCTGCAGGCTTTCTTGCGACTTTCTTACTTCTACTTCGGTCATAGCGCGCTCCACCCCCAGTGGCGGCGCACGCCAAGGAGGGTCAATCAGTCAATACGCGATCGTGCAAATGCGGTGTTGAGTAACTACTGGGTAAGTCCATGAGGGGTGTCCAAAAGCCTCGGCGAGGCTGACTGCGCAATGATAACACCGGACGGTCATTTTGCGCGTTACAAAATCGTGGCTAGAACAATCGCTTGCGATACAAAGCTGAGATCGCTTTCACCTTCCGTACGACGCCGGTGCCCGCTATGGAGACACCGTTAGGAAGAAATTAAAGCAGATACCTTCGGAGGCTACCGTCACGGAGGACATCGCCATGCGCACCCCGCTCTGCACACTGCCGCTTCTGCTTTATATCGCTCTCGAAAGCCCGCCGCTGGAGGCCTCCATCTACCGCTGCGAGGACGCACACGGGCACGTCACCTTCACCCAGTTGGGCTGCCCCGATGACGAACTGGTGGAAGTACGGGAACGAGTCGAGTCCATGCAGGACAGCCAGGCGCTTTTGCCACCGGCGAAGGTGGAACGGATCACGCGAAGCACACGGAAGGAACAGGCCGAGAAGCCCCGGGAAATAGAAGTAGTTGGGGAAAGACAGGATGGCTGCGGCAATCGGATCGTCGGCCAGGAGCGGCGCCAGGCGATGCTGCAGAAACAGGTAAGAACGGGGATGACCCGGAGCGATGTGGAAAGCATGCTCGGCAAGCCGGACAAGGTCAGCAGTACCAACGGCCAGACCCGCTACCAATACATTGCAAAGAAGGGAAAAGGACGCAGCCAGCTCGTTACATTCGACGAGCATGGCTGCGTAAAAGGCGGGCGCTGAAACAGCGCCCGAAAGGAAGGAAGAGGCCCGTCGTACTCAGCGACAGGCCTCGAGCGCGGCCATTAGCTCGCGCTCATAGCCGATGCGCTGCAAGCGCTCGGCACGCAGGACTTTCATCTGTTGGTCGATCGGCGCATCCAGCGCCAGCGAGTCGACTGCAAACGCCGGTACCGCAGGGGCGACCGCCTTGCAGGGGACCGGCACCGGCACCTTGACCTCGACCAGTTCAGGGGCAGGCTGCACCCCGGTGGAGCAGCCGGATAACAGCGCAAATGGCAGCAGCCAGGCGACTCTCATGGCGCACGCTCCCGGCGAAGCTCTTCGGCAAACGCCTGGCGCGCCGCCTCGCAGGCATCGACGCCCTCCGGTGGCGGCTCCAGCATCACCCGGGCCGCTGCCGTGTAGTCCTGTCGCGCCGCCTGGTTGGCCCGCGCCTGGAGCAACTCACCCTGGTGGGCTCTCTCCGCAGCACGGGCCTCCAGATCGATCACGACAGCATTCTGCTTTTGCAGCGCCAGCAGACTGACTTCGGCGCCATGACGAGACTCGGCCAGCTGTTGCCTCAGTGCGTCCAGTTGCGGGCGGTAAACGCGGGCAGAACACCAGGCGCCCAGCCCGATCAATAGCGCCGCCATCAACGGCAACGCCAGCCACTTCCAGGAAGCAAGCAGGTTCATTCCAGCGCCTCCCGAGCCTTCAGCCAGAGCGCCTTGCGCTCTGCCAGGCCATTCAGCCCACCGTTGATACGGCGGGTAATGGCTTCGAAATCTCCCGCATCGGCCAGAGCATTCAAACCATTGGATTGCCAGAACCAGGCGGCGGACAACACCGCCGGCTCCGGCTGCAGCAGCAGATCCGGTTGCTCCAGCAGCGGCAGCCCCAAAGCATCACCGCAACGCTGATACATCCCGCGCCCGGTGATCTGCAACAGACCTCGCCCACGGAAGCGCCAGCCATCACCAGACTCCTCATCGCCATTGCCCATGCGATTGGCATAGACATGGTTGGCGATTACAGCCGGCCGCCGCTGGTAGGCCAGCGCCAACGCATTGGGCTGCCCATCCACTCCACGGAACCGACCTGGCCAGGTAGCCGCCAAACCCGAAGCGCTGTAGTTGAGGTTCTCCGCGAGACGGGAGAAGCCAGCGGACTCATGGGCGCACTGGGCCAGGAAGGCGGATTGGCGGGCGGGGGTGGTGATGGAGAAGCGGGACATTGCTGGGGTAAGGGCGGAAATGAAAACGCCCGCTTCGGGGCGGGCGTTTGGAAATATCAGTAGTAAAAGATTTTCGATTTTGCTCATGTATTAACAACTGCCTTTGAAAGCCCCAACCCACTCCCATATCAATAAATTATCGACCCAAGAAATCAGTAGCCGATTGCAAACCAGTGATATCCATTGGTGGGCATGTTTGTTCCATAACCATTCAACCGAAATTGTGCAGCACTCACTTTTTGCGCACCCGCAGTAACAAAATAACCCACGCCCGACTGCCCACCATCGGCGGTTACGGAAACACTCATATTCAAGTTGGGGAAGGGAACTGGGAATGTAATGAGTGCGGTCAGATCGTCAAGGGAGCCGCTGTAGTAACCCCACTGGAATATCACGCCCCCAAGCCAAGTAGGTAAAGCGATATAACCGTTAACGCCAAGGCTCGTAGAGAACCCCGCTCGGAGTTTTTTTGGCGTAACGATGGTTGTGTCATCGGTGCCGGCATTGGTCTGGGCCTGAGTCGCAGTCTTAGCGACACCAAGAACCGATTCAGTCGCCTGAACAAGCCTAAGATAGATTGCTTGAGCGACTCGTAAAGGAGTCATCGCCTTAGAGTTATCAGAGCCGGACTCCGCCTCAGCCTGAGTAGCAACGCTGATGCTGTAATCAGCCAACGTGCTTGGATTGCTACCGCCAGTTATCCGGCCATAACGATCCACGGTAAGGGATCGATAGGTGCCAGGAGAAACACCGGTGTAGCCCGCTACCATCTCGAACACAATCCCCGTAGAACCCAGCGTAATTGGGCCATCAGTTATCAATTGCCAGAAGCTGTTGAGTTGGGAGCTTCCACTTTCGATATGAACCAGCAACCCTGGCTGTACTTTGGCGCTACTATCAGCGTCGCTGGAGCGAACCCAGGCGGTAGGAGATGCTACATAAATCCCGTTATTCGCCTCCAAATTCTGATTCTTCACTAGAACACGGTCGCCATCTAACAAACTAACTCCATCGATAGTCTGCAGGCCGCTCAAGGTGAGATTTTCGGTGCTGGCCGCTCGTACTCGGACCTTGATTCCAATGCCTCCAAGTTGCTCTTGGACCAAAGTAATCAAAGAGTCTCTGGTCAATGCAGTTTCAACCCACTCCGAAGGCGTTAGAGATGGTCGCTTCCCAAAACTTGCAACCCTGGCTTTCCACACCTTGCCACTCTCTTGCACATGGGCTCCTACCGAGTAGTCCTCTGTTGCCGACCATTCGGAAATCCCCCTCTGCAATAGATAACGAACAGCTTCATCATTGCGTTTGAACAGCGCGTTGAACCACTCCATCGGCGGAATGCCGTCGGTCTGGTCGAAAGCAATGCCCCAACCACGGGGGATATCAGGGAAGCTTTCAAGCTCCCCGGGTTTGGCCCCCGAGGCGAAGACCGTCTCGTTGGGGCGATTGTATTGAGTCATGGATAAAACCTCGTTCGATTCGTTTGCTAGAAAACCACCGGCAATAGGCCAGGTGGTTGAGCGGTGCCTCCCCTCTTGCGGGTTCGGTCTGCCGCCCGGAAATAAAGGTGGTCAGTCACCCCACCGAAAACGAATCGACGAATTCCAAGCCTTCGATACAAGCCGACAACGAATCGGCCAGTTCAGTAATGAAAACGGCCCGCAGAGTGCGGGCCGGAAACAAGCAGTACCCTAATCGAAAAATTGCTAAGTGTTCATGCCCACTACACCCACCATTTATCGTCGGTGTAATCGCTCGGGATAACCTCCATATCCTTTAATCGGCGCCCCGCGTAAATCAGGGATTGCTTACGCTCAACAACCACCTTAGCGAGCGCCACAACCGTTGGGGCGTCCATGGGAACCCGACTATTGTCTGCCGCGATCCAGACAAAATCCCTTTCCGGGTCTGACCAGCGCAAATCACCAGGCGAGATACCATTGGCCATCGCCATAAACGCCAGTTGAGCTGCCTCGATGATGTTCGAGTGATCGGATGACCGGGACTGGAACAAATAGCCCTCGAACTCAATGCCATCCTCAATACGGCGATCGCGCTCGACGTCTACATCGACCGGTCTCGGTCGCCGAATCGGGTTCAGGTGGGCCTCGATCTCAACGGCACTCATATGAACAAGTTCCCGAGCGATCAGTTGATCCTGGGAACCATCTTGCTCATAAGCGAAAACCGTCCCGCTTTGTATATGTCGAAAATATTTCATTAGCGAAGCTCCGCCCAGTATTGAAGAGTATTGCCGCTCGGCGACCCAGCATTGCCACTCACCATGTAGGTCGCTCCCGGAGGGACAAGGAACGTCTGGGTGTACGTGATAGCGGTAGGTTGATCCCACCAACCGATCACCACACCATTGACGTATATGGAGGAGGCGTAAGAGCCGTTGTCGTATAGGGCGACACTCACTGCTATCGAACGCCCGGTGGTGTTCGTATAAGTTGTGTTGGTGGCACGAGATGCCTTTAGATCCTGCCAAGCCTGGCCCTCTCCGAGGGTGCGCGGGCGAGCTTCAAGAGCCTCTACGCGTGTAACCAGAGTTGCATAGGTTGTGGAAAGTGCAGCCGCATCGATGCTACCTGGATTCGCAATACCGCCACCCATTCTAACGATCCAGCAGCCAGTAACGTTCAGAGGGCGGTTTTCAGAGGCAGTAGGCACAACACGGGATGCGTCAAAACTCAGGAGTGTCCCGCTAGAGGTTCCAGTTGGTGAACTACCGATACTCTCAAAACCAAAAGCGCCGGTCGGGGCTGAACCGATGATTTTCGCTCCCGCCCCCGTTATGTTCCGAATAGCGTCTCCCTGAATCGAACCAGACGCACCGCTGGATAGTGCCCCATCACCGCGCATAAACAGAGCACCGAGCGACCCCGCCGCCTTGCCGTTGTAGTCCGGCATCCGGAACGTTGTACTGCCATCGCCCTCCGTGAACATGCCACGTTGCGATGGATCACTGCTCCAGAGTGCTTCGGTTGTTTTAGGCACTTTTCCTTCGCTCACCGTCACCCAGACATCGGGATACAGAGCCCGACTCAGCAGTTGGCCATCTGCCGGCGCCCAGCCGGCAGGAATGGAGCTGCGGAGGGACCACCACATCACCGAAGCGGCGGGAAAACCCGTTCCCTGTGTGTTGTCTGCATGCAGAATCGAACGCCAGGGAGACCAGGTACCGCCCCCCAGAAGACGAAACTTCATCGTCACCAACGTAGTGTCGGCACTACTCACATAGGGCAGTGCAACCTGGATTAGGTTTGAGGAGTAGCGAACAACCAGTAACCAGTAGTAATTGGTCGTACCACTGCCCTTTTGCATGGCTACCTGGCCATCAGGATGATTAGCGTTCCTCGAGCCAGCAGCCCCCCCGAGCAGCCGGGGATACCAACCCGGTTCAAGTACTGCGTTGAAATCGGTTTGCGAGTCCGTCGTGCTGGCCGCTGGAACAGTACCACCAGCCGGCGTCATCAGTACCTGAAGCTGCGCATTGGCCGTCGGCACACCTCCGGCGCCACTGACGTAAACCACCGGCACCGAGCGATAGGTCCCGCTGTCCACCAGATCCCCGGTGACGCGGAAGCGGTGAGCGACCGTGCCGCCTGAACGGCTCTGGACGCAGAGGGTGTCGCCAGCCCGCAAGAGGGCCACAATGCGGCTGTAGTCCAGGCCTTCGGCGCTGGACTTGGCGATCAGCAACGATGTGGCGTCGGCCGGGTTGGTGGTGTTCAGCGCCAGGTAACCGTTGGCTACGCCACCCGAGGTGGCACTGCTCCACTGCCACTGGCCGAAGTTGATGGTGCCGCCACCCAGTTGCTCCTGGATCAGCGTTTTCAGAGCCTCTCGAGTCAGCGCCGTCTCGACCCACTCGGTCGGGTTGAGGGACGGCCGCTTTCCAACACTGCCCACCTTCGCCTTCCAGATCTTGCCGCCCTCCTGCACATGGGCGTCGATCGGGTAGTCCTCCGTGCTGGACCACTCGCCGATACCCCGCTGCAACAGATAGCGCACAGCTTCGTCACTGCGCTTGAACAAGGCGTTGAACCACTCCATTGGCGGGATGCCGGTGGTCTGGTCGAAAGTCACCCCCCAACCTCGAGTGATGTCAGGGAAGCTTTCCAGTTCTCCGGGTTTGGCACCCGAAGCAAAGACCGTCTCATTGGGGCGATTGTATTGAGTCATGGATAAAACCTCGTTCGATTCGTTTGCTAGAAAACCACTGGCGATTACCAGGTGGTTGAACGGCGCCTCCCCTTTTGCAGGTTCGGTCTACCGCCCGGAAATAAAGGTGGTCAGGTGCCCCACCGAAAACGAATCAACGAACGCCAAGTCTTCAGTACAAACCGATAACGAGTCAGTCGGAAAAGAAACGGCCCGCAAAGTGCGGGCCGCAAATAAGTGTTACTTCAACTAGATGACTCCATCACGACCACCATTTGTCGTCGGCATAGTCGCTGGGAATCGCCTGCATATCTTTCAGCTGACGGCCCGCGTAGATAAGTGACTGCTTGCGAGCAATCACCGCCTTGCCAAGCTCCACGACGGTGGGTGCATCCATCGTCACCAGACTGTTGTCGGCCGCGATCCAGGCGAAGTCCTGGTCAGCATCCAGCCAGCGCAGGTTGCTCGGTTTGGCGCCACCAGCCAAGGCCATGAAAGCCAACTGGGCGGCCCCGAGAATGTTCTCGTGATCACTCGGTCTGGACTGGAACCACGTTCCCTGGAACTCCATGCCAGCAGCCATTCGCCGGTCGCGCTCGATATCTACATCGGCTGCAGTCGGTTGCCTGACCGAGTTGATGTGCAGCTCGACTTCAGCGGCAGTCATGGGTACCAGTTCCTTGCTGATCAGGTGATCCTGGGAACCGTCTTTTTCGTAGGCGAACACTTCGCCACTTTGAGTATTTCGAAAGAATTTCATTAGCGAAGCTCCGCCCAAACTGCGTTCAAGTTATTAGTCCAAGCAATTGAATAGGTGCCCCCATTGGGCACAACAAAAGCCGCATAAATTCCGTTCGGAACTATCGATATGCCGTTGCAATATGCAGTTACGCTGCCCGTAGTAATGCTCGCCTGCACAAAGATGGGTCTCCCGGTCGTGTTTGTGTAAGTCGTGCCCGAGACTCGGCTGGCAGTCAGGTTCTGCCAAGTTTGGCCATCGCCCAAAGTGCGCGGGCGCGCCTCGAGAGCCTCCACACGCGTAACCAGCGCTGCGTAAGCTGAGGCCAGAGCCAATGCATCAACACTGCCGGCATTAGTCACGCTGCCCGCCAGCTTGATGATCCAGCAGCCCGTCACGTTCAGTGGGCGCGTTTCAGATGCAGTACGAGGCACACCGTTCACGTTGTCAGTTGTCGGATTTCGGATTGCCCCGGTCGACGGAAGCGTGCCGTTTGAAACACCAATGGACGAGGCACTGATTGCGGTAGTGCCAGCCTGGCCACCGATGTCCATTGCATGCCAATGTCCCTGCAGGGCATCCGCCTGGATCGTGCCATGTGTACCCATCGAGAGCGCGCCGTCACCACGCAGGAACAAAGCGCCCAGCGTCCCAGCAGACTTGCCGTTGTAGTCCGGTACGCGGAAAGTTGCAGTGTTGTCGCCGGCGGTATAACGACCACGCTCTGTTGGCGTCGATAGCCAAGCCGACTCCGCAACTATCGGAACTTGAACCGCCACGATGCCTGCCCAGGCGTCGGGGTAGGTCGCCCGGGACAGTGCTTGACCATCAGCGGGCACCCAACCTGCAGGAACGGACGAGCGATAGGGCCACCACATGACGGAGAACAGCGGCTGGGCCGCATCCGAAGCCCCCGCCGGCGTCAGCAACACCTGCAGCGAAGCATTCGCCGCCGGCACGCCACCCGCCCCACCGACATACACCACCGGCACCGAACGATAGGTCCCGCTGTCCACCAGGTCCCCGGTAACGCGGAAACGATGAACCACGGCACCGCCATCGCGGCTTTGGAAGCAGATGGTGTCCCCAGCCCGCAAGATGCTGAGGCCCCGGCTGTAGTCCAGCCCTTCGATGCTGGACTTGGCGATCAGCAGCGCAGTGGCATTGGCCGGTGTTGAATTATTCAATGCGAGGTAGCCGTTGGCCGGCGCGCCAGACGTTGCGGCGCTCCAGAGCCATTGGCCGAAGTTGAGGGTCCCGCCCCCTAGCTGCTCCTGAATCAGTGTCTTCAGGGCATCACGGGTCAGCGCCGTCTCCACCCACTCGGTGGGGTTGATCGACGGCCGTTTACCAACGTTCGCCACCTTCGCCTTCCACACCTTGCCGCCTTCCTGCACATGGGCGCCGGTCGGGTAGTCCTCGCTGGTGGACCACTCGCCGATGCCGCGTTGCAGCAGGTAGCGCACGGCTTCATCGCTGCGCTTGAACAGGGCGTTGAACCATTCCATCGGCGGAACACCGGTGGTCTGGTCGAAGGTCACCCCCCAGCCGCGGGGGATGTCGGGGAAGCTCTGGAGCTCGCCCGGCTTGGCGCCGGAAGCGAAGACCAGTTCGTCGGGACGGGTGTATTGCGTCATAGGAACCTCGCGAATTTTCCTTGGTTGAAGCCGAGGGCGCCGGGGGCGCCACGGAAGCCGAATGCCCGCTGGGGCACTGCGACGTAGAACTGGATGCGGACACCGGCCGGGCGCGGCAGGATGTCCAGGGTGTTCAGCGCGTAGCGCTTGAAGTCGCTGACCTGGTCGGTGCGGATGACCACGGTCAGGCTCATGTCGTACTGGTCGAAGACCACCGTTTCGCTGTTGAAGATGAAGCGCAGCGCCGCGCTGATGTCCTCGATGGTGCCGAGCTGGTAGTTGCGGGCGATGCGGCAGCGGATGAGGAAGCGGTAGTCGTCGTCATCGAGCACCGCCGACTCACCCAGCGGGTCGCCCATGCGGTACCACTTGCCCTGGCCGAAGCCCTTGGCGCCGGCCACTTCAAAGAAGCCGAACAGGCTGCGCGGGGCCAGGCCGGGCAGCACCCGGCCCTGGCCGACATGCTTGCCGACCAGGTCGAGGTTCACGCCTTCGGCGTTGTCGATGTCCAGTGCCTCGGGGAGCGCCGCCAGCCCTTGCCAGGTATCGCCGAACTGTCGCGAGAGCAGTTCGGCGGTGGCGGCGGCCCGGGGCTTGCCCTGGTACTGCCAGATCAGCAGGCGGTCGTAGCTCATAGCACCACCACTTCGATGTCGGCCTGGGCGAAGCGGGCCCGTTCACGGACGCCGATGACGATGTTGTCCGCCGCCAGGGCGCCGCTGCGGCGGCCGATCTTCAGCTGCTCGACCCAGAAGCCCTGCACCGTGTTGATCGGGCTGTAGAGCCGGGAGAGCTGCACGTCCTGGCCGATGCGGAAGTCCAGCTGAGACAGCTGGGCCTTGATCGCGGCGACGTCGATGGCGGTGAATTCGGCATCCCGGCGCAGCTGGACGAAGGCCTTGCAGTCGACCATCGCCGGGCGGTCGAAGCGGATCAGGCGGCTCACGCCCTGCCCGTCCACCACGGTGCGCGACTGCTGGCCCATGAGGCCGGTGCCAGCGGGCTTGCGCAGGAAGATCGCCTGGGCGATGGCCTGCTCCTCGCCGCCATCGACGATGAGGTTGAGGCTGTGGCCCGGCACGCCGTCGGTATCCACGGTGGAGCCGGTGTTTTCCAGCCCGACCACCTGGCGCACGTCGGCCAGTTGCAGCAGCGCCGCCACCAGGCCGTCGAGGCTGTTCTGCGCCGGGCGGGAGCGGCTGCGGTAGAAGCGCGCCCGCAGTTCCGGGTCGGTCTCCTCTTCCGCACCCACTTCGGCGGCGGCCAGGCTTGTGGCGGTGTCCCAGCCCAGCACCAGCGTCTCGATGGTGAGCGCGCTGTTGGCGGGCAGGTTGAAGGCACCGAGCAGCTCACTGCGCAGGTCGGCGCGAGCCGAGCCATCGGTGCCGAGGGTAGTGTCGGCGACCAGCAGCCAGCGGCCGCGGTTGATGTCCCGCAGCACGGAGCCGGCGGGAATGAGGGTGCCGGCGCGGCCGGTAAGGGCGGCGCCGCGCAGGTAGCTGTAGCGTGCCTGGCGCCGGGTCAGGCCGGCGTAGGCGACCCGCTGTTCCAGCCAGGCACCGCTGGCGTGGTCCGGGTCCAGGGCGCGGTAGGTGACCTCGCCCAGCTCCTCCAGGTCGGCGCGGATCTGGGCGATGAGCCCGAGCATCTGGCCGTCCGGGCTGTCGGGGGCAAGGTCGATGTCGTTGCCGTAGATGGCACGGAAACCCTGGTCCAGATCCGCAAGGATGCTGTCCAGGCGTTCACCGACATAGCCCTTGTTGGTCAGTTGTCCCATGTTGGTTCTCCAAAGAAAAAGCCCCACGCGAGGTGGGGCTTCGGTATGACGGCGGTTGCGGCCGTTCAGCGCTGCACGCTGGTGCTCAGGCTGGTACCCAGGCTGTCACGCAGGGTCACGCCGATGCTCAGGCGCCTGTCGTCGGGGCTTTCGCTGATCTGGAAGTCCAGGATCTCGCTCACGCCCTCGGTGGTCAGGATGCAGCGCTTGATGTCGACCTCGATCTGCGCCAGGTCTGCCGGCCGCTCCATGCGGGGCAGCCACGGCAGGCCGTGTTCCAGGTCGAGGAACCAGTCGCCGCTGAAGGAGCGCAAGCGCGTACACACGCGCTGCGCCACGCACTCACTGCCGTCGGCGTAGTTGTTGCGGCCCTGGCCGAAGGTCCAGTCGCCGTCCTTGTCTATTCGTCTCACTCTCATTGTCATGTCCTCATTGCGGCACGCCGGTGACGCCGGGGCCGGCCATGACCTGGCCGTGCAGGTGGCGCTCCAGGCTGATGCCGTTGGAGACCACGTCGCCCTTGCCGGTCATGCCGGCCTCGAACACCACCGGGCACTTGATCAGCACCTTGGCGCCGTCGAGCGTCAGGGTGCCGCCTTCGTCCAGGCGCACGTAGGCCGAGCCGTCCAGCCGGCGCAGTTCCACCGCATCGGTGGCGAAGGCCGGGACGACCTGGGGCAACGAGCTGATGCCCATGATCGCCACGGCGTCGGACAGGTCGTGCTGGCGATAGTCCAGCGGCTCCGAGGAGCCGCCCGACTGCCACCAACCGTCGATACAGCGTTCGTTGAACACCAGCAGGCACTCATCGCCCGGCTTGACCGGGAAGGTCAGCACGAAGGCGCCGCCCCGGGGAAATTGCACCGGCACGTCCGGCAGCAGCGGCAGGGCCTGGCGCGAGCCATCCATGAGCTGCTGCTCGATCATCGGTTGCACGCTGGCCACCTGACGCGCGGCGTCGAAGGCGACGATGCGGCCGGGCAGCGCGGTGTGCAGGCGCTTGAGGCGGGCGTCGATGGTGGAGCGGTTGGCCTTGTCCATCGACGGGGTCTGCCAGTCGTAGTTACCCATTGCCCT
Source organism: Pseudomonas sp. 57B-090624 (assembly GCF_003234055.1). NCBI lineage: Bacteria > Pseudomonadati > Pseudomonadota > Gammaproteobacteria > Pseudomonadales > Pseudomonadaceae > Pseudomonas > Pseudomonas sp. 57B-090624. The sequence continues at coordinate 44,086 of NZ_QKRU01000029.1, read as the reverse complement.
TGCCTCCCTTGTCGGCCTTGGCGGCATCCTTCTTCTGGAACTCGCCGCCGATCACCGACAGCACGCAGTACCAGTCCTTTTCCATCACATCGCCCTTGCTGTTGATGGCGACGATCTTGTAGTCGCCGTCGTAGCGCGGCTCGATGGATTTCAGCCGCACCGTGCCGCCAACCCGGGGGGCCGGGTCGATCAGGCAGGTCAGTTCCAGCCCGCAGCCCTTGATCTCCTTGGGCGCACCGATCAACCCGGTTTCCTGGGACAGGAACACCGCCTGGTCGTCGAGCACGTAGCCGGCGGGAAGCAGCAGCAGGTCGCCATCCTGGATCGACCAGTCGGCGCCCTGTTCCGCCGCCACTTCGCTCAGCACGTCACGACTCAGGCCGGACAGCACCTTGCCCCGGGGCAGCGGGCGCTGCCTGGGCAGGACGACCTGCCCGGGCGCGGTGCCGGTCATGCTGGCCACCGCGACCTTCACGTGGTCGTTCGCGGTACTGCCGGCGGCCAGGGTGGTACTCACCCGCGCCTGGCGCATGTCCGTGTCACCGGTGTTGCAGGTGAGCACGATGATGTTGTCCAGCTCCTTGCGCTCCAGCGCCACGGCGGTGATGTCACCGGCGTAGAGCAGGCGCAGCTCGCTGTAGCCGGCCCACAGCCAGACCTTGCGGAAATCGCTGCCGTAGAGCCATTCGCGGTGCTCGCGGTTGAGGTTCCAGATGCGGATCTCGGCCTTGTTGGGGGTGTTGTCGATGCTCTTGGTGAACTCGAACGTCACCCGCAGGCTGTCGATCACCAGGCCGTTTTCCTCGCTGCCCAGCACCAGGCGGTATTGCCGGCCGAACTGCCTCATGGCTGCACCTCCGACTTCTCGCCGATGTAGAGCAGGCAACGGCTGCCCATGTCCTTACCGCCCATGGGGTCGAGCCCGACGCCACTGAGGTCGTCGAGCCAGAGGAAGAACGGCAGGGTGCTGCGCCAGAGCATCGGCACGCCGACCACCAGGGTCAGGCCCTGGGCCAGCCAGGTGTTGTCGGACTCGTCCAGCAGGTCGAAGGCCCAGTGATCGCCGATGCTGTTGTAGCGCAGGGTCAGGCGCAGGCGCCGCCCGGCGAAATCGAAGCTCTGCTCCTGCAGCGGTTCGCTGCTGATGGGGATTCGTTTCATCTGACAACCCCCAATACGGCATGCATCAGGCTTTCATTGCGCTTGTCCGCCTTGGGCGTGGTCTTGCCCTGGGGCTTCTTCGCCGCCGCCTGGGTATCGCTGCGACCGGAACGTTCGGTACCGGCGGCCGGGGTGACCACGCCATTGATGACGCGGGTTTCCACCACCAGGACCTCACGCAGGGTCAGGTCCAGATCGATGGAGCCGTCGAGTGTCTGTGTGGCTGCAATGGTGCTGAGCAGCATGTTCTTGTACAGGTAGAAGCCGGTCTGTACCTGCAGCAATTCGCCAGCCTTCTGGGTATCCAGCAGGCATTGGTAGATCTGCTGCAGGCGTGACTGGCTGGGCGAGCTGTCGAAGCGCGACAGCGGCTGGGACTCCAGCATCCAGGGCGCCAGGGGACGGGCCTTGGTGCCGTCCGCCAGGGGCTCCAGCCAGCTCTTCAGTTCGCGCTTGGCACGGCTCTCACCCTGCGAAGTGCGGGGTGAGAGCAGGCCAGGCAGGATGTTGTCGAGGAACCCTCGCCCGCTGCGCACTCCCGGCATGCTGTCGATGGGCAGGTTGGCTAAAGGGTCGTAGTGCTCCACCACGGTGCCCTTGATAATCAGGGAGCGCGGTTGCACGTAGGCGTGGTCGGCGATGTTGGCACCGCTTTCCACTGGGTTCTCGGTGATCTTGAGGTCGGATTTGTGTGTTTCGCTTATCACCGCATCGAGCCTCAAGGTTCCGATACGGCGGTTGATCAGCATGACCATTGATTCACCTCACTGCCTAATTTCGCTGCTGTTGTTGTGAGTGGTCAGGCGTTGCTGGTTGCGTGCGACCTGCTCGGCCACTTCGCGTCCGATCTCGCGCGGGTTGTCCCCCGCCACGCTTACGGTCACCGTCTGGCTGTAGCTGTTACTGACCGGCTGAGCCGGCATCACCAGGACGCCGACACCCGCCGCAGCCTGGCTCTGAGCGCCCTGCACACCAGCGGACAACTGGCTGGCTCCGTCCACGAGGCCGGGCCCGTTGGCCATCAGTGCGGACAGGCCACCCGTGCCAGGCCCCTTCATCGCGCGCCCAGGACCAGGCTGAGGTGTTGCTCCAGCCTCGCCCTCCTCTTCGCCTCCCAAACCGATGTAGGAAGCGGCTTTGGATATAAAGCCCCCGATGATTTCGAACTGCGCCTTGAGCGCTTCGAACCAGCTGCTGAAGGCTGCCTTGACGCCTTCGAAGTCGCCGTTTATCGCAGCGAAGAACATCTGGAAGATGGCGACCAGCTGCATGACGCTGGCGCCGATGATGGTGAACAGGTCGTTGCCGAAGGCCGTCACGGTCTCGCCGTTTTCCGCCCAGAACGCTGCGAACACCGCCTTGAAGGCGGCCAGCGTTTCATTGATGCCTTCCAGACCGGTCTTGAACGGCGCCCAGAACTCACCGAGCGCCGACTCGCCACCATCCAGGTAGGTCATGAAGTCGTCGACCAGCACGATGAGGCCGATCAGGGCGGCGACGATCCAGGTCACCGGGTTGGCGGCGAAGGCCAGGATGGTGGCCTGGCCGACCCAGGCCAGGGCGGCGCCGAGCATCATCAGGGTCGCCTCCCAGCCGACGGTGGACTGCACGACGGCGTCCACCGCGCGGCCGAAGTTGACCAGGGCGTCCAGGCCCTCCCCCACGATCTCCATGGTTCGGGAGAGGCCCGCCGCGATCAGCTCCTTGTTGGCATCGAGCAGGCTCAGGAAGCCCTCGGCCAGATAACTCAGCTGCGGCGCGATGCCGAGGGCGACACGTACCTTCACCGCCTCCAGCATCTTGTCGAGGCCGTCCATGGCCTTCTCGTAGCGCTGGGCTTCGGTGACGTCGCTTTCGCTGACCACGCCGAGGGAGTCCTGCCCACTCTTGAGCCCATCCAGGCTCTCCAGGGCAGAGCCGATATAGCCGGCGATCGTGCTGACGAAGCCGCCGATTCCGGAGGCGACGGAAAGCAGCGAGTCGCTCGCCTTGGCGGCGGTTTCCTGCACCTCGTTGAGGGTGTCTACATAGCTGTAGAGGTTGGTGATGTTCTGCGTGAGGGAGTTGTCAGTGATGCTCAACTCCTGCTTCACGCTATTGGTGATCCGCGCCAGGCCGAGCGAAAGGCCGACGCCAATACCGAGTTTGTCGATTTCAATTGCTGCCATTGGCCTGCCTCTCATGGGCCTGACGCTGTGCGTCGTCCCACTCCGCTATCGCGTCGTGGAAGTCGCACAGGTCAGCCAGGGTGTAGAGCGCGCGCAGCTCATGCAGGGTGCAGAGCTGGCGCATGACAGGGGTGAAGAGGAACCAGTCGGTTACTCCGCCTTGGCCTGCCCCGGCAGAATCGCCGACAGGGCGGGCATGGCGGCGGCGAAAAAATCACCGAACTGGTATTTCACCCCCTCGATCAGCAACGGCAGCAGGTGGCCGCGATGCTGGTTGAAGTGCGCGTCGGCACGGTCGGCCAGGCGGAAAGCCGCGCCGTCCTCCGGTTGCGCATTGACGTGCTGGAGCACCAGCGCCTCGATCTCCGCCACCACCGGATCGCCCAGGTTGGCGAGGATGGCGCCGATGGCCAGGGACTCACTGCCCTCGCCGCGCTCGATCTTCACGCCCTGCAGCAGGCGCGCGGCCTTCTTCAGGGCGTTCCAGGCCGGCATGGCGTTGGCCGGGCGCATGACGTAGGAGATGCCATCCAGGTTGATGCGATGTTCGGCGTTCATGTTCAGGCGACCCCTTGTTCCAGGCTGACGTTGGCGCGTTCGAAGACGATGACCCACTGGATGTCGTTGGCCTCGCTGCCACGGGTCACTTCAGGGCGCGTGGTGAAGTAGCCCTTGGTGGCGCTGATCAGGTCTTCGTTGAGCAGGTCACGCACTTCCAGGGTCAGCGGCACGAAGGCCTTGAGGTTGCCGTCCTGCAGGGCGCGCAGGCCGTTGAGGTACTTGTTGTCCGCCGAGTGCTGCTTGAGCTTCAGGGTCAGGGTCGCGGAACGGTCGTTGTTGGCGACGAAGACGCCGCTGCCGTTGCTGCCCATCTTCAGGGTGCCGGCGGCGTTGTTGAAGGCCAGTTTGAGGGCGTCGGCGCCACTGGCCCAGTCGCGGATCTCGTAGCCGTTGATCAGGACGGACAGTTGGTTCTGGTCATAGATAGCCATGGAAAATCTCCGGAAAAGAAAAGGCCCCATCGAAGGGGCCGAAAAATGGGTTGGCGATGGGATCAGCGATCGAAGTTGACCAGCACGTCCACCGAGTGCACGGCGCCGGCCATCTTCAGGGCCACCTGGATCGGCGGCGCCTTGCGCTGCTCACGATCGGAGGTGGACAGGTTGTCGACGCTGTCGGCCCAGACGTAGAAGCCCTCGTCGAGGCGCTCGCCGCTGACGAGGTTGCCGAAGGGATCGCCGTTCCATACGCCGGGAGCGAAGGCGCCGTTGTTCACGCCTTCGCGGCAGACCTTGCGTACGGATGCCAGCAGACGGGCGACGCCCGCGTCGGTCAGCGGCACCTTGCCCGGGGAGCGGTACAGGGTGGCGAAGACTTCCTTCTGCACGGCGTCGACGTACCAGTCGAGGATGTGCACTTCATCGAAGAAGCGACCGCCGATGACGGTGCCTTCGGCGACCATCGCCGACTCGTCGAAGTAGGTGTAGAAGTTCAGGCCCAGCTTGCGGCACTTGTCGGCCTCGGTGAGGGTCAGGTTGTCCGCGCTGATGCCGGGCAGCTGCTTGAACTTCATGGTCAGGGTGGAGTTGTTGGCGGCGAAGTTCACCGACAGCGCACGGGCCAGCCAGCTGTTCACCGCATAGGGGTCGTTCTTGTCGAAGACCGCCACGGTGCGATGGCTCTGGCGATCCACCAGCCGCTTGAAGGGGTTGCTGGCGACGTTCTCCAGGTGGCTCGGGTTCTGGGTGGTGACGCCGAACACCTTCTTGTCGGCGGCCAGCACCCAGGCGGAGGCCTGCTCGATCTCGTCGTCGGTCAGGGACGCGGCGACGGTGGCGGCGTACCAGCCGGCGTTGACGTCCAGCAGCGCGGCGAAGGCCTGCGGCAGGGTCTGCGCGGAAAGCACCAGGGCATCGGCACCGGCGACCTTCTGCGCCATGCCGTTCTCCAGGCGCAGCAGGCCACCCAGGTAGGTGCCGGTGGCGCCCAGGTCCTGGGCGAAGCCGATGGCCTTGGCGGCGCCGGCGACATCGGCGTCGAGGATGAAGCGGTTGGCGACGGCGTCATAACGGCAGCTGACGGCCTGGGCGGTCAGCTTGGCGTCGATCAGCGCGGCGATGGCGGCGAAATCGGCAGCGGCGCTGAAGTTCAGGCCGGTGACGTCCTGGCGCACACCGTCGACGGTGATGGACAGCTGGCCGGCGCTCACCGCCTTCAACTGGTCGAGGGTGGCCAGCAACGGGGTGCCATTGATGGCGGCCTTGACCGCCGGCACGTTGCGGGTCGACTTCAGCCAGCGCGCCACCAGCAACTGCTTGGGTCGCGGGCTCTGGGCGAAGAAGGCGCTGGCGGCGATGGCGGTTTGCGAGGAGCTGCCGAAGGCGGCCTCGACTTCGGCCTGGCTGGCGCAGCTGATGTACAGGGTCGACGCGTCGATGAAGACGTTGCCGGCCTCGGGGGTGAACAGGGCCAGTTGGCCGAAGTCGCGGCGCGGGGTGGATACCGGCTGCACGTTGAGTTGTACGTTTACGATCTGCGAAAGCGGAAGGGACATATCAGGTCTCCGTTGGATTCACTGTGAGGGTGGCGGTGAGGCCCGTATCGGTGTGGGCGCTCACCACCGAGGAAGCGATGTGTTTCTGTTCCAGGGTCACGCGGTGGTCGTGGCCGAGGACGAGGTCGAGGCGCGCTTGCTCCCGGGCAACGCCCGCCTCGACGCTGGACAGGTTTTCGATCGGTGCCAGGCGCAGCAGCGCGACGCCGAGGCGCCGCAAGCGGTCCTGGGCGAGGCTCGACTGCAGCACCGAGCGCGCGTCGTGGATCAGGTCGAGGGCACCGGTACCGAAGCCGACGAGGCCGAAGGTGGTCTCGCAGCTGGTGACGACGGTTTCCCGTTCGTTGTTGCCGTTGAACTCGCGGCGGGACTTGCCCTGCTCCGCCGACTGCGTTTCACGCAGGCTGGCGTAGAGTCCGGACGGCGGCGCGGCTGCCTGGTCCGCCGCGATCAGCGCGCCGACCGGCAGTTCGAGCAGGCCGCGCAATGCCTCGCGCAGGGCGGCGACATCCAGCCGCGTGGCGGTGATGGTCATTGAGTCCTCCTGGTAAATAGGTGCGGCCAGGCAAGCGGCGCGCAGGAGTGCGCGCCGCTGCCTCTCGGGTCGCGGTGGGTAGGTTGGAAACTAAGGGGCGATCAGCCCAGGTGCAGGATCCGCGCGAGATTGCCGCGGGCCCGGAGCACCAGGAACAACAGGATCAGCAGGACGCCGAGCATCCAGGGCGAGAGGTGTTCGCCCTGGTAGCGCCCGAGGGCGATGGTCAGCGCCTGGCAGCCCGTGCAGAGCGCCAACAGGTAGGCGCAGAGTGAAACGCCGGGGCGAAAGCGTGAGCCACGCCGCCGGTAGGTCAGCAGTCGCAGGCAGATCGCCGCGCAGACCACGAGGGTGCCGGTGGCCAATGGATCATCCATCCTTGCCTCCCGCTCCGCGCCGCAGGATCGTCCGCAACCAGGATGGCAGCTGACCGCCACGCATCCATTCCAGCAGGCCGACGCCCGCCGTCACGCAGAGCGTCGCGGCGACGAAGGCGACCGCCCCGCTGGTCTGCGAAATACCGCGACTGACCGCCTCGACGGCGGTGTAGTAACCGCCGACCCAGGACACCAGCAGGTAGCCCACACGGGTAAGCGGTTGATAGTCACGGGCGAACACTACGAAGAAGATCGCGCCGCCGAAGCCGCCGATCAGTGCATTGCCATCGACACCGGGCACGATCATCGCGACACCGGCGCCAGCCACCCCGCCTGCCATGGCGACCGCAATACTTGGCTCGGTCATGGGAGACTCCTTTCTTGAAGGCCGTGCGGTTTTCACCAGGCCCAGAAACGCCGAAGCCCGCGATGTGCGGGCTTCAGTTGGTTTGATTTCGATCTTGGAGCTATCTTACCTTTATCGTCCCATATCGTCAATATGGGAAAAGCCATTTTTTAAAAGAAATTTTTCCTCATCAATGCGCAACCACGATCCCCGCGCTGGACATGGGCGCCTCCAGGCGCGCCACGGCATCGCGCAGCTTGCCGGCGACCTTGGTGCGCCAATCCTGGTCCCAGCGATGCAGGGTGCTCTTGGACAGGCCGGTGAGCCGCTCGACCTCGCGGATGCTGTGCGGCGGGCGGCGGAACATGCGCATCAATAGTGCAAGCGCCGCACGCTGTTCGGCCGAGTCCGCCTGCGGGCGAAGCCAGTCACGCAGGGCTGCAATAGCCACCACGAAATCACGGCCATGAGCGTACTCGGCCTGCACCACTGCAAGCTCCAGCGGGTGATCGGCCAGCAGGCGCTGGGCGAAGCGGATGGTCATCACCGACTGCGCCTGCCATTCGTGCGGGCTCAAGCCGCTGGGCAGCTTGCTGACGAAGCTGGTATCGAAACGTTCGCGCAACACGTCGATGGCCATCGCCGTCGACGAACGCGGGCCGGCCTTGTGCTCAGCCATCCAGTAAGCAACCGCAAGCGCCTGTTCTGTCGTCTGGAACATTGTGTTTTCCCTTCCCATGGGCCGACCCCCTGGCCGGCTGAACGATGAAAGCCGCCCCGCTCCGCCGCTCTCCCGAGTCGCCTTGGGACTCGATGCGGCGCAGCGGGACAGCCGAATTCTGGTGCCAATTATATAGGAGTATCTATATTTATGCACTTGCATTGACATAGGTCCGCCCTTATTCTGCGCCCATGGAACTCAAAGACCGCATCAAGGCCGCCCGCAAGCACGCCAACCTGAGCCAGGTACAGCTCGCAAGCGCAGCCGGCATGACACAAACCTCTATATCCGACCTGGAGCGCGGCAAATCGCGCGCGACCAGCTTCGCCACCCAGATCGCCACCATCTGCGGCGTCAGCCCACGCTGGCTCGCGGAAGGCCGTGGAGAGATGCTGGAAGGCCGGATGAATCGACAACCTGGCAATGCCGACTGGTTCGGCGGCGTGGAGCCCTGGGACGACGACACGCCACTGGACGCCGACGAGATCGAGCTGCCCTTCTACAAGGAGGTGGAGCTGTCCGGCGGCAAGGGCAGCACGGTCGTGCTGCAGACCACCGGCCGCAAGCTGCGCTTCGGCAAATACTCGCTGCGCAAGAAGAACATCGATGCCGCCAGCGCAGCTTGCGTGACGGTGAACGGCAACAGCATGGAGCCCGTCCTGCCCGACGGCAGCACCGTGGGCGTCGACACCAGCTCACGTACCATCAAGGATGGCGACATGTACGCCTTCGACCATGACGGCCAGCTGCGCGTGAAGCTGCTCTACCGCCTGCCCGGGGGCGGCCTGCGCGTGCGCAGCTTCAACAGCGACGAACACCCCGACGAACGCTACGAGGCCAGCGAAGCCAACGAGCACATCAATATCATCGGCCGGGTGTTCTGGTACTCCGTCCTGCTCTGAGCCCACGCGCCTCACGCGAAGCCCGGCCCATTGCCGGGCTTTTTCATTACCGCCTCACCACCCTCCCCAACCACAGCTCGCCACGCAGCAGTGGCAGCGCAGAAGGGAGGCGAAGACATGATGGCTTGTGCGTGCAGCTTGAGGCTTGAAGCTTGCCGCTGCCGTATCACTTTTCAGACGCAAAGAAAAAGGGCCTGCATTGCTGCAGGCCCTTCTCTTGTATGGCGCACTCAGGAGGATTCGAACCTCCGACCGCCCGGTTCGTAGCCGGGTACTCTATCCAGCTGAGCTATGAGTGCGTTTCGGTGGTTTTAGACCAGATCACCACTGGTTACTGCCCGATGCGCCGACCTTGATCGCCGCATCCTGTATGGCGCACTCAGGAGGATTCGAACCTCCGACCGCCCGGTTCGTAGCCGGGTACTCTATCCAGCTGAGCTATGAGTGCGTGTAGGGCGCGCATTATAGAGAATCTCAAACCTTCGTCAACTGCTTTTTCGATAATTTTCAACAACTTACCGAACTAACCGCTGACATCTCTATAACGCTTAATAATGGCGGAGAAGGGGGGATTCGAACCCCCGACACCCTTTTGAGGTGTACTCCCTTAGCAGGGGAGCGCCTTCGGCCACTCGGCCACCTCTCCGCAACACGGGGCGCATGATATCCATGTTTTCCCCGTTTGCAAAGCAAAAAATGCAGAAAAATTAGTGGCTTGGTTCCTGGTCTTTCTCTTTCTGTATGCGCTGGTAAATCTCTTCACGGTGCACGGCTACCTCCTTCGGGGCGTTGACGCCGATGCGCACCTGATTACCTTTCACGCCTAACACGGTGACAGTGACGTCGTCACCCACCATCAGGGTCTCTCCGACCCGGCGAGTCAGAATCAGCATTCCTTTCTCCTCACGGATTTAATGTTCAGGGACAAAACAGTCTGCAAAAAAGAAATGGTATCGACCCCATGCGTTATCAAGGGGCCTCCACCCAAGTATTGACCAGCACTGGCAAAAGGAAAGTTCCAACAGTGCCGACCAAAAACGACAAAAGGCGCGGGGTGAGCCGCGCCTTTCGTTATATGCCTCACTCGCCCTGTCGGGCGGGTGCGTCGAGCTCGAAGGCGGTATGGAGGGCACGCACGGCCAGCTCGAGGTACTTCTCCTCGATCACCACGGACACCTTAATCTCGGAGGTGGAGATCATCTGGATATTGATGGTTTCCTTGGCCAGGGCCTCGAACATGCGGCTGGCGACGCCCGCGTGGGAGCGCATGCCGACACCGACGATGGAGACCTTGGCGATCTTGGTGTCGCCGCTGACTTCACGGGCGCCGATCTCGCGAGCGGTCTGCTCCAGCACCTGCAGCGCGTTCTGGTAGTCGTTGCGGTGCACGGTGAAGGTGAAGTCGGTGGTGTTATCGTGCGCGACGTTCTGCACGATCATGTCCACTTCGATATTGGCGGCGCTGATCGGCCCGAGGATCTTGAAGGCAACGCCGGGAGTATCCGGTACGCCACGGATGGTCAGCTTGGCTTCGTCGCGATTGAAGGCGATGCCGGAGATGATCGGCTGTTCCATGGATTCCTCTTCATCAAGGGTAATGAGGGTGCCCGGACCCTCCTGGAAGCTGTGCAGCACGCGCAGCGGGACGTTGTACTTGCCGGCGAACTCCACCGAGCGGATCTGCAGCACCTTGGAGCCGAGGCTGGCCATTTCCAGCATCTCCTCGAAGGTGATCTTGTCCAGGCGCTTGGCCTGGGGCACGACGCGCGGATCGGTGGTGTAGACGCCATCTACATCGGTATAGATCTGGCACTCATCGGCCTTCAGCGCCGCCGCCAGGGCCACGCCGGTGGTGTCGGAGCCGCCACGGCCGAGGGTGGTGATGTTGCCGTGCTCGTCCACGCCCTGGAAGCCGGCGACCACCACCACGCGACCCGCCTTGAGGTCGCTGCGGATCTTCTGGTCGTCGATCTGCAGGATGCGCGCCTTGTTGTGCGCGCTGTCGGTGAGGATGCGCACCTGGTTGCCGGTATAGGAAACCGCCGGCACGCCGCGCTTGATCAGCGCCATGGCCAGCAGGGCGATGGTCACCTGCTCGCCGGTGGAAACCATCACGTCCAGCTCGCGCGGCACCGGCTTATCGCTGATCTGCTTGGCCAGGTCGATGAGACGGTTGGTTTCGCCGCTCATGGCGGAAACCACCACCACGATGTCGTCGCCGCCTTCGCGGAATTTCTTGACCTTCTCGGCCACCTGCTCGATGCGCTCGACGGTGCCGACCGAGGTCCCCCCAAACTTCTGTACGATCAAAGCCATTTCAAAAGCCGCCTAATCCCGTGAAGGGCGCCCATTAAACAATCAACGCAGAACACTGCCAAGGCCCGCCGGGCGTGGGGCGGGCCGTTGGCGGCGGGGTCTTACAGACCCTGCTCGACGAACGGTACGGCCAGGGCCAGGGCCTGCTCCAGGGCCACGGCGTCGGTACCGCCGCCACGGGCCATGTCAGGACGACCACCGCCCTTGCCGCCGACCGCAGCCGCGGCCTGCTTCATCAGATCGCCGGCCTTGAGTTGGCCGGTCAGGTCCTGGGTGACACCGGCGACCAGTGTCACCTTGCCCTCCAGCGCGCCGCCGAGCAGGATCACTGCGCGGCCGAGCTTGTTCTTCAGTTGGTCGACCAGCGCCAGCAGCGCATCGCCGTCCAGGTCCAGGCGCGCGGCCAGGACCTTCACACCCTTGACGTCGACGGCAGAAGCCGCGAGGTCGTTGCCGGCAGCACTTGCCGCCTTGGCCTTGAGCTGGTCCAGCTCCTTCTCCAGCTGGCGGTTGCGCTCCAGCAGAGCGGAGAGCTTGTCCAGCAGGTTGTCGCGGCTGCCCTTGACCAGGCCGGCCGCTTCCTTGAGCTGTTCCTCGGCGCCGTTCAGGTAGGCCAGCGCCGCTGCGCCGGTCACCGCCTCGATGCGACGCACGCCGGCGGCCACGCCGCCTTCGCTGGTGATCTTGAACAGGCCGATGTCGCCGGTGCGGGACACGTGGGTACCACCGCAGAGCTCGACGGAGAAGCCATCGCCCATGCTCAGCACACGCACCTGGTCACCGTACTTCTCGCCGAACAGCGCCATGGCGCCCTTGGCCTTGGCGGTCTCGATATCGGTTTCCTCGGTATCGACCGCGCTGTTCTTGCGGATCTCGGCGTTGACGATGTCTTCCAGCGCCTTCAGTTGCTCAGGCTTGATCGCCTCGAAGTGGCTGAAGTCGAAACGCAGGCGCTGGCTGTCCACCAGGGAGCCCTTCTGTTGTACGTGCTCGCCCAGAACCTGGCGCAGCGCAGCGTGCAGCAGGTGGGTGGCCGAGTGGTTGAGCGCGGTGGCCTGGCGTACGTCACCTGCCACTTCCGCCTTGACCGAAGCACCGGTGCTCAGGCTGCCCTGGGCGACCACGCCATGGTGCAGGAAGGCACCGCCGGCCTTGGTGGTGTCGCGCACGTCGAAACGCACCCCGGCGCCTTCCAGGTAACCGCAGTCACCCACCTGGCCGCCGGATTCGGCGTAGAACGGGGTCTGGTCGAGGACGACGACGCCCTCCTCGCCTTCCTTGAGGCTGTCGACCGCCTGGCCGTCCTTGAACAGCGCGACGATCTGGCCGGCACCGGAGTGGCCCTGGTAGCCGAGGAAGCGGGTCTCACCGTCGACCTTGACCAGGCTGTTGTAATCCATGCCGAAAGAACTGGACTCTCGGGCGCGCTGGCGCTGGGCCTCCATCTCGCGCTCGAAGCCCTCCTCGTCGATGGTCAGCTCGCGCTCACGGGCGATATCGGCGGTGAGGTCTGCAGGGAAGCCGTAGGTGTCGTACAGCTTGAACACCACGTTGCCCGGGATGACGCTGCCGGAAAGGCCGGCCAGGTCCTGCTCGAGGATCTTCAGGCCGTTCTCCAGGGTCTTGGCGAACTGCTCTTCCTCGGTCTTCAGCACGCGCTCGATGTGTGCCTGCTGCTGCTTGAGCTCGGGGAAGGCGTCGCCCATCTCGCCGACCAGCGCGGCGACGATCTGGTGGAAGAAGGTGCCCTTGGCACCCAGCTTGTTGCCGTGGCGGCAGGCGCGGCGAATGATGCGGCGCAGCACGTAGCCACGGCCTTCGTTGGACGGCAGCACGCCGTCGGCGATCAGGAAGGAGCAGGAGCGGATGTGGTCGGCGACCACCTTCAGCGACGCCTGGCCTTCGTTGGCACAACCGATGGCCTTGGCCGCGGCGTTCAGCAGGCTCTGGAACAGGTCGATCTCGTAGTTCGAGTTCACGTGCTGCAGCACGGCGCTGACGCGCTCCAGGCCCATGCCGGTGTCCACGCTCGGTGCCGGCAGCGGGTGCATCACGCCGTCCGCCGTGCGGTTGAACTGCATGAAGACGTTGTTCCAGATCTCGATGTAGCGGTCGCCGTCCTCTTCCGGGGATCCGGGCGGGCCGCCCCAGATGTCCGGGCCGTGGTCGTAGAAGATCTCGGTGCAAGGGCCGCACGGGCCGGTGTCGCCCATCGCCCAGAAGTTGTCGGAGGCGTAAGGCGCGCCCTTGTTGTCGCCGATGCGGACCATGCGCTCGGCGGGGATGCCGACTTCCTTGGTCCAGATGTCGTAGGCCTCGTCATCGCTGGCGTAGACCGTGACCCAGAGCTTCTCCTTGGGCAGGTTCAGCCATTTTTCCGAGGTGAGGAATTCCCAGGCGTAGGTGATGGCGTCACGCTTGAAATAGTCGCCGAAGCTGAAGTTGCCCAGCATCTCGAAGAAGGTGTGGTGGCGCGCGGTGTAGCCGACATTGTCCAGGTCGTTGTGCTTGCCGCCGGCGCGTACGCACTTCTGGCTGGTGGTGGCACGGGTGTAGGCGCGCTTTTCCAGGCCGAGGAAACAGTCCTTGAACTGGTTCATCCCGGCGTTGGTGAACAGCAGGGTCGGGTCGTTGCCCGGGATCAGGGAGCTGGAGGCCACACGGGTGTGCCCCTTCTCTTCGAAGAAGCTCAGGAAGGCTTCACGGATTTGAGCGCTTTTCATAGGTTCTTCCACGGAAACTGCGGCCACGAATCGCCGGCAAAGGGCCGCATTATATAGGCCCTGTGCCTGCGGGATAGTGCCTTTATGCGATAGAAAGCGACTATCGAACGCTATCGGGTGATCAGCTGCGACGAAACTCGGCGAACGCCTCGATCACTCGCTCGATGCCGGCGGCGTCGACGTCCAGGTGGGTGACCATGCGCAGGCGCGGCGCCGCACTCAGGACGATCCCCCGCTCGGCCATGAACGCCTTGAGCGCCGGCGCCTGCGAGCCCAGATCAACATAGACCATGTTGCTCTGCACCGGCTCCACGCCATAGCCCAGTTCGGCCAGCCCGGCACCCAGGCGCGCGGCGTTGGCATGGTCGTCCGCCAGGCGCTGCACCTGGTGATCCAGGGCGTACAACCCAGCGGCCGCCAGCAGGCCGGCCTGGCGCATGCCGCCGCCGACCATCTTGCGCAAGCGCCGGGCCTTGGCGATCAGCGCCGCGCTGCCGCACAGCACCGAGCCCACCGGGGCGCCCAGGCCCTTGGACAGGCACACCGAAACCGAATCGAAGTGACGGGTGATCTCGCGGGCGTCCACGCCCTGCTTCACCGCCGCGTTGTACAGCCGCGCGCCGTCCAGGTGCAGCGCCAGGCCGCGACGGCGGGTCAGCTCGCGCGCCGCCGCCAGGTATTCCAGGGGCAGGACCTTGCCCTGCATGGTGTTCTCCAGCGCCAGCAGGCGGGTGCGGGCGAAGTGGAAATCGTCCTGCTTGATCGCCGCCTCGACCTTCGCCAGGTCGAGGGAGCCATCCGCTTCGCCATCGATGGGCTGCGGCTGGATCGAACCGAGCACCGCCGCACCACCGCCCTCGTACTTATAGGTGTGGGCCTGCTGGCCGACGATGTATTCGTCGCCGCGTTCGCAATGGGCCATCAGCCCCAGCAGGTTGCTCATGGTGCCGGTGGGCACGAACAGCGCGGCCTCGAAGCCCAGGCGCCCGGCGAGCGTGGTTTCCAGCAGGTTGACGGTGGGGTCTTCGCCATAGACGTCATCACCCAGCGGGGCCGCCTGCATGGCGTCGCGCATGCCGGGGGTGGGTTGGGTGACGGTATCGCTGCGCAGGTCTATGACGGCCATCTCGGGCTCCTTGGCTGGGTGAGGGAACGACCCTAAAGGAGCACGGCGAGGCGAGCAAGTGGGCAAATGTCGAAGCCCGGGAAGAGCCGGCGAAGAGGTAGCCCGGGCATCAGCCCGGGAAGGAGGCAGGCGCCCGTCAGTCGACTTCGGCGGGAACGATGAGGATGCCGGCGCGCAGGCCGTTCTTCACCTTCGGATTGGGGAAGATGATGCGCGCGCCCTCCTCCTCGATCACCCAGCGGGTGCCGGCGATGTCGTCGGCCAGCAGGTAGCCGATGGGCAGCTCGCTGAAGTTCTCGATGTCCGCCGGCAGGTGCAGCTGGAAGGCATCGCTGTGCTTGATCACCTCGCGGGACACGGAGAACAGCTGCAATGGACCGAGGTCCTCGCCCTCGTCTTCGGGTTCCGCGCCTTCCACCAGCAGGCGCAGACGCGCCTCCAGCAGCTCGAGGTTGACCTGGCAGTTCTGGCCGAACGGGCGCGCCTTGCCCAGCTCCAGGGTGAAGGCCTCGGCGTCCAGGCTGGCATAGGTGTAGGAGCTGAAGGTGATGCCGGTCTTGTTCTGCAGCAGCACCGCCTCGATGCCGGCGGCCCCCAGGCGCGCCAGCTCGCGGCGGGAGTGCTCGCGCCCTTCCTTGTAGGGGTAGAGGGCGAACTGCTCGATCTTCGAGCCACGGATGGCGGTGTGCAGGTCGTAATGCAGGCGGGTACGGCCCGGCTTGATGAAGAACGCCGCGGCCAGGCGCTCCAGCTCGTTGGCACGCATCGCCTCGAAGCCGCTGGTCTGCTCGTGGCGGCCATTGAACAGGCGGTTGATGTCCTGTTCGACATAGCGTTCGCCGCGACGCATGGCCTCGGGGTTGCCGAGCAGGAAGAGAACGCGCGAGCGGGGCTTGAGCTCGCCCCGGGCGACACCCTGCAGCAGGCGGTCGAGCAGTTCGATCGGCGCCGTCTCGTTGCCGTGGATGCCGGCGGAGAGCAGCAGGTCCATGCCATTGTCGGCATGGACGGGCGGGGTGACTTCCAGGGCCCCCTCGCCCAGCCAGTGCAGGCGGGCGCCCTCGGCGGTCAGTTGAATCTTCTCGGTCGGCTCGCGGCCGGCCAGGGTCAGTTCAAGCAGTTTGCCAAGGGCCAACATCCGCGCGTCCTCAATGATCGTGGTTGCAGTCCGGGCCATGCACGTGGCCGTCCTCGTCGTCATCACCGGCGTCGGCCGGCTCCATCTCCAGCTGCAGGCTGACCAGGTTGGTCGCCAGCGGGCGCAGCAACAGGTTGGCGTACTCGGTATCGCCTTCCTCGACATCCACGCCGATCAGCAGCTGGCCGTTGCCGGCGGTCTGGATCCAGACCTCCTTGCCCTGCCACATCACCGCAAAGCGCGTGCAGGAGGTTTCGAGCTGGGTACCGTCGGTGTCTTCGAGGATGAGTTGCAGGGCGTCGGACATTTACTAGAGCTCCAAGTCGTAAGCGACAAGCGGCAAGTGTAGGCGGCGGCTTCTACTTGAAGCGTGTCGCTTGGCGCTTGCCGCTCAATTCAGTTGAAACGGATAAACGGCGCCCAGTTTAAGGATCTGCGTCAGCTCATCCAATGCCGTGCGGCATTCAGTGAGCAATTGTGGATCAGCCAGGTCGGTTTCGCTCAGGCGGTCGCGGTAGTGCTTCTCCACCCACCCGGTCAGGGTGTCGTAGAGCGAAGGGGTGAGGATCACGCCCTGGTTCACCGCCGCCAGCTCGTCGTCCTTCAGCGCCACGCGCAGGCGCAGGCACGCCGGGCCGCCGCCGTTCTGCATGCTCTGCTTGAGGTCGAAGACCTTCACCTCGCGGATCGGGCCGTCCTCGGCGGTCAGGGTCTGCAGGTAGCTCCACACCCGCGCGTTGTTGCGGCACTCCTCCGGGACGATCAGCAGCATGCTGCCATCGGCGCGGCTGAGCAGTTGGCTGTTGAACAGGTAGGAACGCACGGCGTCCTCCACCGTCACCGCCACACGCGGTACGCACACGGCCTGGAAACGGCCACCGACGCGGCCCAGCTTGTCGTGCAACTCGGCCAGCACCTTGTCGGTGTCGAGGAAGGCGTCCTCGTGGTGGAACAGCACCTCGCCGTTGCCCACCGCGATCACGTCGTTGTGGAACACGCCCTGGTCGATCACCGCCGGGTTCTGCTGGGCGTAGACCACACCGGCCTCGCTCAGCCCGTGCAGGCGCGCGACGGCCTGGCTGGCCTCCAGGGTCTGCCGCGCCGGGTAGCGCGAGGGCGCCGGGAAGCGGCTGTCGAAGGCGCTGCGGCCGAACACGAAGAACTCCACGCCGGCCTCGCCGTAGCCCTTGCAGAAACGGGTGTGGTTGGCCGCGCCTTCGTCACCGAACTGCGCCACCGCCGGCAGCGCCGCGTGGTGGGCGAAGTGGCGCTCGTCGGCGAACATCGCCCCCAGCACGCGGCTGGTGGTGGGGTGCTCGATGCTGCGGTGGAACTTGCAGTTGAGGTTGGCAGCGGTGAAGTGCACGCGGCCATCGGCAGTGTCGGCGCTGGGGCTGACGGTGCAGGCGTTGGCGGTCCACATGCTCGATGCCGAACTGCAGGCGGCCAGCAGCGGCATGGCGTCACGGGCGGCCTTCTCGATCACCTGGGCGTCGCTCCCGGCGAAACCGAGGCTGCGCAGCGCGGCGACGTTGGGGCGCTCCTGCGGGGCGAGCACGCCCTGCTTGAAGCCCATCTCCATCAGCGCCTTCATCTTCGCCAGCCCCTGCAGGGCGGCCTCCTTCGGGCTGGAGACGGCCTGGCTGTTGCTCTGCGACGCCACGTTGCCGTACGACAGGCCGCCGTAGTTGTGGGTCGGGCCGACCAGACCGTCGAAGTTCACTTCATGGGCGCTCATAGGCTGACTCCAGGCGTCAGGGTTGCAGGCAGGGCAAGGGTTTCGCTTTCCAGCGAGGCGACCGGGTAGGCGCAGTAGTCAGCGGCGTAGTAGGCGCTGGCGCGGTGGTTGCCCGATGCGCCGATGCCCCCGAAGGGCGCGCTGCTCGCGGCCCCGGTCAGTTGTTTGTTCCAGTTGACGATGCCGGCGCGGCTCTCGATGAAGAAGCGCTGGTACAGCTCGCGGGAATCCGAGAGCAGGCCGGCGGCCAGCCCGTACTGGGTGGCGTTGGCCTCGGCCATGGCGGCGTCGAAATCGGCGTAGCGGATCACCTGCAGCAGCGGACCGAAGAACTCCTCGTCCGGGCGCTCGGCCACAGCGGTGACGTCGAGGATGCCGGGGGTCAGCAGCGCGGCGGTCTCCAGCGGCTGGGACATGGCCAGCAGCGGCGTGGCGCCCTGGGCGATCAGGTGCTCCTGGGCCTTGAGCAGGTGGCGCGCGGCGTCCAGGGAGATCACCGAGCCCATGAAGGGTGCCGGCTGGGCGTCGAAGGCGCCGACCTGGATGCTCGCCGCCACCGCCACCAGGCGCGCCAGCAGCGCGTCGCCCCAGGCGCCGACCGGCACCAGCAGGCGGCGGGCGCAGGTGCAGCGCTGGCCGGCGGAGATGAAGGCGGACTGGATGATGGTGTAGACGGCGGCATCCACATCGGCCACCTCGTCCACCACCAGCGGGTTGTTGCCGCCCATCTCCAGCGCCAGGATCTTGTCCGGGCGGCCGGCGAACTGCTGATGCAGCAGGTTGCCGGTGCGGCTGGAGCCGGTGAAGAACAGGCCGTCGATGCCGGCACTCGCGGCCAGGGCGATGCCGGTCTCGCGGCCGCCCTGCACCAGGCTGAGCACGCCGGCGGGCAGGCCCGCCTCGATCCAGCACTTGACCGTCAGCTCGGCCACCTTGGGGGTCAGCTCGCTGGGCTTGAACACCACCGCGTTGCCGGCCAGCAGCGCGGGCACGATGTGGCCGTTGGGCAGGTGGCCGGGGAAGTTGTAGGGGCCGAACACGGCGACCACGCCGTGGGGCTTGTGGCGCAGCACGGCCGTGGCGTCGGCCAGCGGGCCGCTCTTCTCGCCGGTGCGTTCGCGGTAGCTCTGGATGGAGATGGCGACCTTGTTGACCATGGTGGTCACCTCGGTGGCCGACTCCCACAAGGGCTTGCCGGTCTCCTCGCCGATGCAGCGGGCCAGTTCGTCGGCGCGGGTCTTGAGGGTGGCGGCGAAGCGCTCGAGAACGGCGATGCGTGCCTCCAGGCTCAGTCGGGCCCAGGCCGGGAAGGCGGCGCGGGCGGCGGCCACGGCGGCCTCGACCTGCTCGGCGCTGGCGCCCTGGCCGCTCCATACGGACTCCTGGGTGACGGGGTTCAGCGAGTCGAAGGCCTCGCCCTGCCCGGCCTGCCAGGCGCCTGCGATGTAATGGGTGCTCATTTGACGGACTCCTTGGCCGACAGCGGCACGGCGCGGACCGAAGCGCCAGCCGAGAGTTTCAGGCGCTTGGCGGTGTCGGCATCGACCACCAGGGTGCCGGCGGCCAGGCGGGCCGGGGCGGCGGTGATGCGGCAATCCTCGCGCTTGCGGTTGTGGATCAGGTACGGCGTGGCATCGTCGCCCGGCGTGCCCACGGCCAGCACCAGCGCCTGGCTGTCCTGCACGGCGCGGATCTTCGCGGTCTGGCATTCGATGGCCGGGCCGGCGTCGAAGATGTCGACATAGCCCTGGAAGCTGAAGCCCTCGCCCTTGAGCATGGCCAGCGCCGGCTCGGTGTCGGCGTGCACGCGGCCGATGACATCGCGCGCCGCCTCGGAGAGGAAGCAGGTGTAGAGCGGGAACTTGGGCATCAGCTCGGCGATGAAGGCCTTGTTGCCGACGCCGGTGAGGTAGTCCGCGCGGGAGAATTCCATCTTGAAGAAATGCCGGCCCAGGCTCTCCCAGAACGGCGAGACGCCGTGCTCGTCGGACATGCCGCGCATCTCGGCGATCACCTTGTCGCCGAACAGTTCGGGGAACTCGGCGATGAACAGGAAGCGCGCCTTGGACAGCAGGCGACCGTTGAGGCCGGTGCGGTAGCCGGCGTGCAGGAACAGCGAGCACAGCTCGGAGTTGCCGGTCAGGTCGTTGGCCAGGAACAGCGTGGGGATCTGCCGGTGGATGTTCAGCTCCTGCGAGGCGCTGACGGTGAGCCCGACGCGGTAGTTGTACCAGGGCTCGCGCAGGCCGACGGCGCCGGCCACGGCGGAGATGCCCACCACCTTGCCGTCGTCGTCCTCGAGCACGAACAGGTAGTCCGCATCGCCCCGTTCGGCTTGGCCGGTGAAGGCCTTCTCCGCCCAGCCCACGCGATGCGCCAGGCGCTCCTCATTGGCCGGGAGGGTGGTGAGGCCGGCACCGGTACTGCGCGCCAGGTCGATCAGGGCAGGCAGGTCGGCGCTGCGTACGGGACGAACGATCATAGTGACTCCGTTAGAGCTGCAAGCTTCGAGCGGCAAGCTGCAAACCGGGCGGCAGGGCCCCCGCTTGGCGCTTGGGTTTAAATCGCTACCAGGCGCACGCTGGCGCCTTCACCCACACCGAGGGCTTCGGCGATCTCCAGGCTGAGTTCCACCGGCTTGCCGGGCACCCAGTCGAGGTCGGCCACCAGGGCGCGGAAGTCCTGCAGCAGGCCGTTGCTCACCAGGTACTGGCGGCCCCCCTTCTGCTGCTCGCCGATGCGCACCGGCACGACGCGGCTCTGGGCGATGGAGCGGATGCCGGAGGTGCGCGCGTGCAGGGTCGGGCCGCCATCGAAGATGTCGATGTAGTTGTCGGTCTCGAAGCCTTCGCGCATCAGGATGTCGAAGGTGATCTGCGCGCGCGGGTGCACCTGGCCCATGGATTCCTGGGCCTCGTCGGGCAGCAGCGGCACGTAGATGGGATAGTTGGGCATCAGCTCGGCGAGGAAGGTGCGGCTCTTCAGGCCGGACAGGCGCTCCGCCTCGATGTAGTTCAGGTCGAAGAAATTACGGCCCACGGCGTTCCAGAACGGCGACTCGCCCTCGTCGTCGCTGTAGCCGACGATCTCCACCACCACCGCATCGGCGAAGCGCTCCGGGTGGCTGGCCATGAACATCAGGCGCGCCCGGGAGTTGAGCTCCGCGCTGGCGGTGCCCACCAACTCGCGCTGCACGTAGAAGCTGGTCAGCAGGCTGTTGCCGGTGAGGTCGTGGCACAGCGAGAGGACATGGATCTTGTTGTGGATCTTCAACTCGCGCGAGGCGTGGACGAAGGTCTCGTTGCGGAAGCTGTAGAAGGGCTCGGAGAAGCCCGCCGAGGCGACGATGGCCGAGCACCCGACCAGGCGACCGGTCTCGGTGTCCTCGAGGACGAAGAAATAGCTCTCCTCGCCGTTGAAGCTGACTTCGGCGGCGAACGAGGCTTCCGAGGCGGCGATCTTCTCGCCAAGGCGCTCGGCGTCGTCCGGCAGCGAAGTGACACCAACGGGGCTGTCCGCAGCCAGGCGCTGAACATCGGCAAGGTCGGCCATTTGCGCGGGGCGCATCACCAGCATGGTGTCACTCCTTCAATAAAGGCTCCGGACAACCCATGCACGGTCGGCCGGAGAAAACGGCGGCCAACGGCCGCCGATCACGCATGAAAACGCTCATCCCTGGAATCGGAACCGCGGCACAGCCCTGTGCCGCGTTTCACCCGGCCTCAGGCCTGGGTCAGCTTGGCCACGGCGCGCTCGAAGCGGTCCAGGCCCTCGTCGATGTCGGCATCCGGGATCACCAGGCTGGGCGCGAAGCGCACCACGTCCGGGCCGGCCTGCAGCACCATCACCGCTTCCTTCTCGGCGGCGTTGAGCACGTCCTTGGCCTTGCCCTTCCAGGCATCGGACAGGGCGGCGCCGATCAGCAGGCCGAGGCCACGCACTTCGGTGAAGATGCCGTACTTCTCGCCGATCGCCTGCAGGCGGGTCTTGAAGCGGTCGTGCTTGGCGTTGATGCCGCTGAGCACGTCCGGGGTGTTGACCACGTCCAGCACGGCTTCCGCCACGGCGCTGGCCAGCGGGTTGCCGCCGTAGGTGGTGCCGTGGGTGCCCACCACCAGGTGCTTGGCGATCTCGGTGGTGGTCAGCATGGCGCCGATGGGGAAACCGCCACCCAGGCTCTTGGCGCTGGAGAGGATGTCCGGGGTGACGCCATAGTTCTGGTAGGCGAACAGCTTGCCGCTGCGGCCCATGCCGCTCTGCACTTCGTCGAACACCAGCAGCGCGTTGTGCTCGTCGCACAGCTTGCGCGCGCCTTCCAGGTAGGCCTGGGTGGCCGGCAGCACGCCGCCCTCGCCCTGCACGGGCTCGAGCACCACGGCGCAGGTCTTGTCGGAGATGGCCGCCTTCAGCGCGTCCAGGTCATTGAAGGGCACATGGGTGATGCCCTCCACCTTGGGGCCGAAGCCGTCGGAATACTTGGGCTGGCCACCGACGGTCACGGTGAACAGGGTGCGGCCATGGAAGCTGTTGGTGGCCGAGATGATCTCGTGCTTCTGCGGGCCGTAGACGTCATGGGCGTAGCGGCGGGCCAGCTTGAACGCGGCCTCGTTGGCCTCGGCGCCGGAGTTGGCGAGGAACACGCGCTCGGCGAAGGTGGCGGCCACCAGCTTCTTGGCCAGGCGCAGGGCCGGCTCGTTGGTGAAGACGTTGGAGACGTGCCAGATCTTGTTGGCCTGGTCGGTCAGTGCCTTGACCAGCGCCGGGTGAGCATGGCCGAGGGAGTTCACGGCGATACCGCCGGCGAAATCGATCAGTTCGCGGCCACTCTGGTCCCAGACTCGCGAACCCTCACCGCGTACCGGAATGAAGGCGGCGGGGGCGTAGTTGGGAACCATCACCTGATCGAAATCGGCGCGCTCGACCTGCGCATGCTCAACGGACATCAGTTTCTCCTGCCATGGACGGCTAGTGATGAAAGGATTGTAGGGACAGATTCGGGGTTGGCATTGCCGCCAAGCGACAACTTCTTACAGCGCCAACCCGCGAAAATCCGAGGCTTTCGGAAATGCGACAGAAAGCTTCGGGAAGGCGCAGTTTAAACGCGGATCGCCACGGGACGCACGAGGCGCAGCGCATCGGTCAGTGGATGACCGGCGAGGCCTGGATGGCGACGCGAATGGCGATCGGCAACGGCCGGAACCGGGCGGTTCCGGCTTCCTTGCAGGGGCTGCCTGCGCAGCTCCCTGTCGCAGCGCCCGAGCGGGCTCCGCGACAGGCCCCCGCCTCGCTAAAGCGGCATCCGGTACTCGATCACGCCCGGCCGCTCGGCGATCCAGTCATACAGCCGCTGGGCGGTCCTGTTGGTTTCCTGGGTGTGCCAGTAGAGCCTGTCGCACTGTTTTTCCCGGGCCTGCCCCTGCACGTACTCGATGAGCGCCTTGCCGATCTTCTGGCCACGCACGCTGGGCGATACGTAGAGGTCCTCCAGGTAGCAGAAGTCGTTCAAGGCCCAGGTCGAGCGGTGGAAGACGAAATGGACGAAGCCGAAGATGCGCTCACCGTCCGTGGCGACGGCGCAATGGACCGGCTCGCCGCCATCGAAGAACCGCGCCCAGGTCGCCCGGGTGGTCTCCGCACTCAGGTCCACGGCGTAGAACTCCTGGTACTTGCCCCAGTACTCGGCCCATTTATCGAAGTCCTCCGCCACCACGGGGCGCACCGATATGAGTTGCTGCACAGCTGTCATGGAAATGCTCCTGTCTCGCATCCGGCGGGCCTCTCCCCCGGAACTGCCGGTCAAGCACCGGGCCTTCGCTCTCTGCGCCGGCCTTGCCAGGCTTGACCAGGACGGTTTTATAGCGCCCCATTGGCCGGATTATCCCCACCAATAAGCGCATCAAGAGCAGACCAATTGTTCAAGAACGCCCTACTGGAATCGGTCAAGGCCCGGCTGGCCCATCCGGAACTCCGCCCCCTGCCGCTGCACGCGCGGATCCAGCGCACCCTCCGCCAACTGATCCTGGACGGCGCCCTGGCGACGGGCACGCCGCTGCCCGCCTCCCGCCTGCTGGCCACCTCCCTCGGCGTTTCCCGCGACACGATCGAGGCCGCCTACGGCCAGCTGCATGCCGAAGGCTTCATCGAGCGCCGCGTCGGCAGTGGCAGTTTCGTCGCCGAGGCCACCCGCCTGTCACCCGGCAGGCCCGCCCGCCGTACACGCAAGGCGGTCGCGAACGGAGTCGGCCTGAGCAAGCGTGGGGAGACCATGCTGCGCCAGGGCGGCGTGCGCGAGCACCTCGCACCCCGCCCCTTCGCCCATGGCGTGCCCGAAACGCGCACCTTTCCGCTGCAAACCTGGGAGCGCCTGCAGCGCCAGGCGCTCAAGGAGTTCGGCGCGAAGGCCTTGCTGCATGGCGACCCCCAGGGCCTGGAACCGCTGCGCCGCGCCATCGCCGACTACGTCAACCTGGAACGCGGCGCCCGCACCACCGCGGATCAGGTGCTGGTGCTCACCAGCTCGCAGCAGGCGCTGGGGCTGTGCGCCAACGTGCTGCTGGATGCGGGCGAGCGGATCTTCGTCGAAGACCCGGTGTACTACGGTGCGCGCAAGGCCTTCGAGGCGGCGGGCCTGGTTTGCCAGGCCATCACGGTCGACACGGACGGCCTGCAGGTCGACCAGCTCCTGGCCCATCCGCACCCCGCCAGGGCCGTGTACCTGACGCCGTCCCACCAGTTTCCGTCCGGCGCGACACTTTCCCTGGAACGACGCCTGGCGCTGATCGAATGGGCCCAGCGGGAGCAGGCCTGGATCATCGAGGACGACTACGACAGCGAGTTCCACTACGCGGGCCGCCCCACCGCCTGCGTCCAGGGCCTGGACGCGCACGAGCGGACGCTCTACATCGGCACCTTCACCAAGTCGCTGTTCCCGGGGCTGCGCATCGGCTACCTGGTGCTGCCGCCGGCACTGGTGGAGCCCATGACCATCGCACGCTCCCTGCAGGACGGCCATACCGCCTCCATCGCCCAGCTGACCCTGGCGCGCTTCATCAGCGGCGGGCACTTCGGCGCGTACGTCCGCGCCATGCGCACCCTCTATGCCGAACGCCTGGCGCTCCTCGCCGAGCTGCTGGAGACGAGGCTGGGCACGGTGATCGAACCCCGCGTTCCGGCCGGCGGACTGCAGATGCCCTGCCTGCTGACCGGAGACCTGCCTGAAAGCAACGCCGTCGCCGCCGCGCGCAATGCGGGCATCGAGCTGCTCGGGCTGAGCGGGCTGTATGTCGAGCGCCCTGCGCAACCGGGCTTTCTCATGGGCTTCGCCGCCTACACCCCCGAAGAGCTCACGCGCGCGGTCGCCACGTTGGAACGCTGCCTGGACGCGGCCAGCAGGAGACGGGCTCCGTAGGTTGGCGCCAAGCGCAGCGCGGCCCACCGGGCGGTGTATGGACGTAAATCCACGCTCATAGAACGCAGACTTGCTTTGGTCCCCATAAGGGTTGCGCAGGCAGACTTCGGAGCTTGGACGTAGGGTGTGCCGCGCGCACCTGGGGAGCCTGCCGGAAACACCGTGCGGCGGTGCGCACGGCACACCCTACGGCACGAGTTCATCCTGCTGAGCGCTCAATTCAAACCTTCACAGGCAGCGCCGATGACTCATGACCACGCCCTGAGGACGTAACTTCTCAGGTTCAAGTGAAGGAAAGGGACAGGCCAGACACCGGGCAGGCTCGACGCCCACCCGGTGCGGGCGATCAACCGCGCTCGGCGAGTGCCGGCTGGTTGTCGAAGGGGCCGCCGCTGCGCCGCTGGTTGCGGTCTTCGCGGGGGGTGACGCCGAAGAAGTTGCGGTAGGCGCTGGAGAAGTGCGGGCCGGAGGAGAAGCCGCAGGACAGGCCGATCTGGATGATCGACTTGCTGGTCTGCATCAGCATCTGCCGGGCCTTGTTCAGGCGCAGTTCCAGGTAGTACTGGCTGGGCACGCGGTTGAGGTACTGCTTGAAGATGCGCTCCAGCTGGCGACGCGACACGCACACGTGCTGGGCGATCTCGTCGGTGGTCAGCGGCTCCTCGATGTTGGCCTCCATCAGCAGCACCGCCTGGGTGAGCTTCGGGTGGCTGGAGCCGAGGCGGTTCTGCAGCGGAATGCGCTGGCGCTCGCCGCCCTCGCGGATGCGCTCCACCACCAGTTCCTCGGAAACCGCGCCCGCCAGCTCGGCGCCGTGGTCGCGGGCCAGCACCGCCAGCAGCAGGTCGAGGACCGAAAGACCGCCACAGGCGCTGAGGCGATCACGGTCCCAGTCGAACAGGTGGCTGGTGGCGATGACCTTGGGGAAGCGCTCGGTGAAGTCGTCCTGCCAGCGCCAGTGCACCGCCGCGCGGTAACCGTCGAGCAGGCCGAGCTGGGCCAGCGGGTAGACCCCCGCCGACAGGCCGCCGATCACGCAGCCGGCACGCACCAGTTGCTTGATCGCCGCCGACAGCGCGGCGGACATCGGCGCGGGCGGCTCGTCAGCCAGCAGGAACAGGCGGGTGAGCCCTTCGAGCCGGCCGGTCCAGGCCTCGCCGGGCAGGCGCCAGGCCCCCTCGGAGGGCGCCTCGGCCTGGAGGAAGTGCAGCTCGTAGACCACTTCGGGGTGCAGCCGCTGGGCGACACGAAGTGCTTCCTCAGCCAGCGCCAGGGTCATGGCCTTGGTGCCGGGCCAGAGGAGAAAACCGATTCGATGGGCAGTCATGGCAGGCAGCTTAGCCGCAGTTGGCATTAATTACTTCAGGCTCCCCGAGAGGAACTGCTTGAGGCGCTCGGATTGCGGATTGGCCAACACTTCGCGCGGGCAACCGGTCTCCTCGACCACGCCCTTGTGCAGGAAGATCAGCTGGTTGGAGACCTCGCGGGCGAAGCCCATCTCGTGGGTCACCACCACCATGGTGCGGCCTTCGGTGGCCAGGTCCTTCATCACCTTGAGCACCTCGCCCACCAGCTCGGGGTCGAGCGCGGAAGTGGGCTCGTCGAACAGCATCACCTCGGGTTCCACCGCCAGCGCACGGGCGATGGCCACGCGCTGCTGCTCGCCGCCGGACATGTGCGCCGGGTAGGCGTCCTTGCGGTGCGCCACGCCCACCTTGGCCAGGTAGTGCTCGGCCTTCTCGATGGCTTCCTTCTTCGGCACGCCGAGCACGTGCACGGGCGCCTCGATGACGTTCTCCAGGGCGCTCATGTGCGACCACAGGTTGAAGTGCTGGAACACCATCGCCAGGCGCGAGCGCATGCGCTGCAGCTGCTTGGGCTCGGCCGCCTTGAGGCCGCCATCGCGGTTGGCCACCAGCTTCAGCTCCTCGCCATTGAGCAGGATCTTGCCGCCATGGGGCTGCTCGAGCATGTTGATGCAGCGCAGGAAGGTGCTCTTGCCCGAGCCGCTCGAGCCGATGATGCTGATCACATCGCCCGCCTTGGCCGCCAGGGACACGCCCTTGAGGACTTCATGGCTGCCATAGCGCTTGTGCAGGTCTTGGACTTCCAGTTTGTACATGGTCTCGGTCTCGATGCGAATGGATCAGTCGCTCAACAAGCGTCCCTGACGAATGGGTACATGGCCGGCCACCTTGGCCAGCCACAGTCCGGGCTGCGCGAAACGCAGGCGTTCGCGCACATACAGCACGCCGCGGGTGGAGGCACGCACCACGCTGTGGCGGTCGCTCAAGGGGTCGATCACCTCGAACAGCGGATCACCCGCCTCGACCAGCGCGCCCACCGGCTGCAGGAAACTCACCACCCCGGCATGGGGGGCACAGGCGTATTCGGCGCCCTCGAAGGGCGTCACCTCGCAACTGGGCGCAGGGGCCGGCGGCCAGTCGCCGCTGATCAGTCCCTGCCCGGCGAGGAAGGCGAGGATGGCCTCGCAACTGGCCTCGGCGCGCTCACGCCCGGTGTCGGCCATGCCGCCCAGCTCCACGGTCGCCGCCACACAGGCCAGCGCAATGGCGCAATCGGGGAAGCGACGCTGCAGGCGCAGCCAGGCCATGGAGCAGGCCTCGTCGAACGAGCTGCCGCCGGAATCCTCGGCCACCAGCATGGCGCCGGCACCCAGGCGCGCGGCCAGCGGGCGGAAGGCGTCCGCCTGCTGGGGAATCATGTAGAGGTGCACCACCGCATCGAAGTCGCAATGCAGGTCGAGCACCAGGTCGGCGTCGCAGGCGTGGCGCAGCAGCAGGCGCTGCAGGCCCTCGAGTTCGGAGGCGGCCGGCGCCAGGCCGTCCAGGGCGACCTGCATGGCGCTGCGGATCGAGCGCACGTTGGCCGCCACGTCACTGCCCAGGCGGCCCTCCAGCATCGGCGCCACAAGCTCGGCCAGGTCGGCGAAGCCACGGTTGAAGTTCCTGCCGCTGGCGAGCTCGAAACGCCCCAGGTGGTTGGCCTGGAGCATCTGCCCGAGGCCGATGGGGTTGGCCACCGGCACCAGCTCGATCACACCGGCCAGGCGCCCTTCGGCCTCCAGCTCGGCCAGGCGCTTCTTCAGCTCCACCGCCACGCGCATGCCCGGCAGCTCGTCGGCATGCAACGAGGCCTGGATATAGGCCTTGCGCTCGCCCGAGCCGAAACGGAAGACCGTCAGCTCGCGGCGGGTGCCGGGGATGCCCCAGGGCAGGAGGTGGTCGATGCGCTGCATGGGATCAGGCCTTGCGCGGGGCCAGGTAGGCCAGCCAGCGGCGCTCGGCCAGCTTGAACAGGCGCACCAGGATGAAGGTCAGGCACAGGTAGAACAGGCCGGCGGTGATGAACGCCTCGAACGGCAGGTAGTACTGCGAGTTCACGGTGCGCGCCGCGCCGGTGATGTCGATCAGGGTGACGATGGAGGCGAGGCTGGTGGTGTGCAGCATCATGATCACCTCGTTGCTGTACTGCGGCAGCGCACGGCGCAGGGCCGAGGGCAGCAGGATGCGACGGTACAGCTTGGCCCGCGACATGCCGATGGCCTTGGCCGCCTCGATCTCGCCGTGGGGCGTGGCGCGGATGCTGCCGGCGAGGATCTCGGCGGTGTAGGCGCTGGTGTTGATGGCAAACGCCAGGCAGGCGCAGAAAGTCGCGTTGGACAGGTAGGGCCACAGGGCGCTCTCGCGCACCCAGGCGAACTGCGCCAGCCCGTAGTAGATGAGGAACAGCTGCACCAGCATCGGGGTGCCGCGGATGACGTAGGTGTAGAGCCAGGCCGGGAAGTTGATCGCCGGCTGCTTGGAGACCCGCATCAGCGCCAGGGGCACGGCCGCCAGCAGGCCCAGGGCGAGGGAGATCGCCAGGAGCTTGAGGGTGACCAGCACACCACCGAAGTAGAGCGGCAGGTTTTCCAGGATGACGTTGTAGTCGAAGATCACGCGTGCGCCCTCTTGATCACAGCTCGGCGGCCTTGATGCCGGCGGAATAGCGTTTTTCCAGGAAGCGCAGGGCCAGCAGGGAAACGCTGGTCAGCACCAGGTAGAGCGCAGCCACGGCCAGGTAGAAGGTGAAGGGCTCGCGGGTCGCGTCCGCGGCGCTCTTGGCCTTGAACATCATGTCCTGCAGGCCGACCACCGAGACCAGCGCGGTGGCCTTGGTCAGTACCAGCCAGTTGTTGGTGAAGCCGGGGATGGCCAGGCGGATCATCTGCGGCACCAGCACGCGGAAGAACACCTGGCGACCGCTCATGCCGTAGGCGAAGCCGGCCTCGCCCTGGCCCTTGGGGATCGCCATGAAGGCGCCACGGAAGGTCTCGGACAGGTAGGCGCCGAAGATGAAGCCCAGGGTGAAGACCCCGGACCAGAACGGGTCGAGGTCGATGTAGTCCTCGTAGCCGACCATGGGCGCGACCATGTTCACCACCTGCTGGCCGCCGTAGAAGATCAGCAGGATCAGCACCAGGTCGGGAATGCCGCGGATCACCGTGGCATAGGTCTCGCCCAGCAGCGCCAGCCAGCGCACCGGCGACAGGCGGAACGCCGCGCCGACCAGGCCCAGGACGATGGCCATGGACATGGACGACAGGGCCAGCAGAAGGGTGAGCCAGGCACCATCGAGAATGGTCGAGCCGTAGCCGTTGAGCATGTTCAGGTCCTCATGCAGCGCCCCGAATGGAACCGGACAGCACCGCTGCAACGAAAAAGTGGCACAACCTGCAGGTTAGCCGCGAACCATGGAGCCTGGCGTCGCGGCGCTGCGGCCGCTCGCTGGCGACCTCAACGTCCTGGTTGTGCCACTTCCGGGAATGGCCAGACAACTATCGAGGCACCAAAAACGCAGGCGAGGCAGGCAGCGCGAGGCAAGAACAGGCGAAAGAGCGACGTTTACGAGCTGTAAATGAGCATCTTGAGCCTGTCTTCAACGCTGCGCTGGCAACGCAGTCGGTTTTTGGCGGCTTGATCAGTTGCCGTACACGTCGAACTGGAAGTACTTGTCCTGCACTTCCTTGTACTTGCCGTTGGCGCGGATGGCGGTGATGGCAGCGGTGATCTTGTCGGCCAG
Organism: Pseudomonas sp. 57B-090624; assembly: GCF_003234055.1. Lineage (NCBI taxonomy): Bacteria > Pseudomonadati > Pseudomonadota > Gammaproteobacteria > Pseudomonadales > Pseudomonadaceae > Pseudomonas > Pseudomonas sp. 57B-090624. The sequence goes on along the minus strand of NZ_QKRU01000029.1, from coordinate 13,788 downwards.
GGCCTTGTCGCCCTTGCGCACGGCGATGCCGGCACCCTCACCGAAGTACTTCGGATCGGTGTAGTCCGGGCCCACCAGGGCGAAGCCCTTGCCAGCCTCGGTCTTGAGGAAACCGTCGTCGATGTTCACGGCATCGGCCAGGGTCGCGTCGAGGCGGCCGGAGGTCATGTCGAGGAACACTTCGTTCTGCGAGCTGTAGCGCACCACTTCGATACCGGCCGGTGCATACACCTCGGTGGCGAAGCGGTCGTAGGTGCTGGCGCGCTGCACACCGACCTTCTTGCCCTTCAGGTCCACCAGCGGATCGTTGATCACGGTGCCGGCCTTCATCGCCAGCTTGATCGGGGTCTGGTAGTACTTGCCGGTGAAGTCCACGGACTTCTTGCGCTCATCGGTGATGGTCATCGACGACAGGATGGCGTCGAACTTGCGCACCTTGAGGGCCGGGATCAGGCCGTCGAACTCCTGCTCGATCCACTTGCACTCGACCTTCATCTCGGCGCACAGGGCGTTGCCGATGTCGTAGTCGAAGCCGGTGATCTTGCCGTCCGGAGTCTTGTAGGCGAAGGGCGGATAGGCCGCTTCGATACCGATGCGCAGGGGTTTGGCTTCATCGGCCACAGCAGCCAGCGGCGACAACAGGGAAAGCGCCATGGCGCCGAGAAGTGCGATCTTCTTCATCTTTTGACTCCTACGAATGGGTATGGCTTCTGCTGGCAGAGTGAGGATATGCCCAGGCCTTCTGATGAATTGTAGAAAGAGGCGCCGGGTTTACCTTGATCGATCTCAGGGAAAATGGCCGTGGCCGGGTGAGCGGCATTCTAGCGACAGCCCTAAAGTCGATATTTCTTCAATGCGACAACAAATTACAAAAGGCCAGGACGGCCCGGGGAGGAAGGTTGACAGCCCCTCATGAATATGCAGGGAGCAGAAAGACAGTAAACCCATGGAAAAAGCAATTACCGCGCCACAAATCCGCCAACCCTTGCAGTACAAGGCTTACATCTTACTTCTAATTTTCTGACCTGCCATTTCCGCGCACCATTTCGAGGCGAAGTGTTTCCACCCGCCCCGTTTCGGCGCGGCGCGTAACAACCCCGGCGTTACCCTGACCGGTCGGTCCCGCCCCTTCCCGCACAAAGTCGTTTCGCCGATATAAATCAGTCGCTTGGCGTCGTCCCTGGCACGACCAAAAACCCGCGGCGCCCTCACCTGCCCTTCCAGGAACGAAAGCGCTCTGTCTGCGTGCAAGTTGCGCTCGACCTCCTGGAGGGGCATTTGACGGCTGCCCCAACGTTTCTCGCCCAGCGCATGACCACATGGTGCGCACGGGCTTTTCGTAGGGTGGTGTAGAGCGGAGCGAAACCCACGCGGTGGAGGAAGAAGAAGCCATACCCCCGAAAAATACCGCGCCAGAGCGCTTCCTGAAGAACCACAACAGCTCAGGCCGGCATCGCCAACGAAAACGCCCCGCCGCGGCTTGTGGCCGGGGCGGGGCGTGGGTGTTGCGCGCAGGCGCCGGGTCAGGCGGCCTGCATGGTGCGGTGGGTGTCGATGAGGTGCTGCACCACGCCAGGATCGGCCAGCGTGGAGATGTCGCCGAGGCTGTCGTACTCGGCCACGGCGATCTTGCGCAGGATGCGGCGCATGATCTTGCCCGAGCGGGTCTTGGGCAGGCCCGGTGCCCACTGGATGACGTCCGGCGTGGCGATGGGGCCGATCTCGCGGCGCACCCATTGCTTGAGCTCCTGGCGCAGCGCCTCGGAGGACTCCACGCCCGCATTGAGGGTGACGTAGACGTAGATGCCCTGCCCCTTGATGTCGTGGGGGACGCCGACAACGGCCGCCTCGGCGACTTTCGGGTGGGCGACCATCGCGCTCTCGATCTCGGCGGTGCCCATGCGGTGGCCGGAGACGTTAAGCACGTCGTCGACGCGACCGGTGATCCAGTAGTAGCCGTCCTCGTCGCGACGGGCACCGTCACCGGTGAAGTACATGCCCTTGAAGGTCTTGAAGTAGGTGTCGACGAAACGGTCGTGATCGCCGTACAGGGTACGGGCCTGTCCCGGCCAGGAGTCGATGATCACCAGGTTGCCTTCGGCGGCGCCCTCGATCAGGTTGCCCAGGTTGTCCACCAGGGCAGGCTGCACGCCGAAGAAGGGCCGCGCGGCGGAGCCCGGCTTGAGGGCGTGGGCACCCGGCAGCGGGGTCATCAGGCAGGCGCCGGTCTCGGTCTGCCACCAGGTGTCGACGATCGGGCAGCGGGACTGGCCGACGTTCTCGTAGTACCAGTGCCAGGCTTCCGGGTTGATCGGCTCGCCCACCGAACCCAGCAGGCGCAGGCTGGAGCCATCGGCACCGGCCACGGCGGCCTTGCCCTCGGCCATCATCGCGCGGATGGCGGTGGGGGCCGTGTAGAGGATGTTGACCTTGTGCTTGTCGATGATCTTGGCGACACGGCTGACGTCCGGGTAGTTCGGCACGCCCTCGAACATCAGGGTGGTGGCGCCATTGGAGAGCGGCCCGTACACCAGGTAGGTGTGGCCGGTGACCCAGCCGATGTCGGCGGTGCACCAGAAGACTTCGCCCGGACGGTAGTCGAACACGCGCTCATGGGTCAGCGAGGCGTAGACCAGGTAGCCGCCGGTGGTGTGCAGCACGCCCTTGGGCTTACCGGTGGAGCCGGAGGTGTAGAGGATGAACAGCGGGTCCTCGGCGCCCATTTCCTTCGGCAGGCACTGGCTGGAGGCGACCTTCATCAGATCCTCGTACCAGACGTCGCGATGCGGGTTCCACTTGATGTCCGAACCGGTGCGCTTGACCACGATCAGCTTCTGCACGCTGCTGGTCTCGGGGTTGGTCAGGGCGTCGTCGACATTGGCTTTCAGCGGGGTCTTCTTGCCGCCGCGCAGGCCTTCGTCGGCGGTGATCACCACCTTGGACTTGCAGTCGATGATGCGACCGGCCAGGGCCTCGGGGGAGAAGCCGCCGAAGACCACGGAGTGGATGGCGCCGATACGGGTACAGGCCAGCATGGCCACCACCGCCTCGGGGATCATCGGCATGTAGAGGGTGACCACGTCACCGCGGTGCACATCCTGGCCGCGCAGGGCGTTGGCGAACTTGCACACTTCTTCGTGCAGCTCGCGGTAGGTGATGTTGCGGTGCTCGGACGGGTCGTCGCCTTCCCAGATGATCGCCAGCTGGTCGCCACGCTCGGCGAGGTGACGGTCCAGGCAGTTGGCGGACAGGTTGAGGGTGCCGTCGGCGAACCACTTGATGTCGACGTGGTGGTCGTCGAAGGAGGTCTGCTTGACCTTGGTGAACGGCTTGATCCAGTCGATGCGCTGAGCCTGCTCGCGCCAGAAGCCGTCGGGGTTGATCACCGACTGCTGGTACATGGCCTTGTAGGTCGCCTCGTTGGTCAGCGACTTTTCAGCCACCTCGGGACGCACCGGATAAAGTGAAGCAGCACTCATGTTCATACCTCGACGGGCAGTTGTTTTTGTATGCCGCCTTTTGTATCCCCCGCCTCCCTGTGGGGCCATTCGACCATGGTCTTACCGCATACGGACTATGGTCTAAGGCCGCCGCAGAGCCCTCGCGGCGGGGCCCTGCGCAGACGGGCGCAAGGGTCGAGGGCACGCCACCGCCGGCCTCACGGGGCAGCGGCCGCCCCCAAGAAAATGAACATAAAAACGAACGGGCGATTTCCTGGGCCCGCCATCAGATCTCTATAACCCCCGAATACAGGCCGAAACATTTAGCCAAAACCTATCGATTGGCTTTATTCGATTCCTAATGGTAATTTTGTGTTCATTATGTCGAACACAAAACCCTACTCCCTGCACTTCTCCCGCCTGGTGTCCCGCGAAGGACACTGGACCGGCGACCTCTAGCGCCCTCCCCCTCGTCCACCCCTGGCCGCGCCGGGATTCCCCCGGGAATGACCCTGCGCTCGCCAACCACCGAGACCCCCTGGCGTCCGTCACCCATGACGACGCCCCTGCATGCCCATGGGAGGGCACCATGCGTTCCTGGTTCTATCTGCTCACGGCGATCTTCTTCGAAGTCGTCGGCACCACCTCGATGAAATTCGCCACCGAATACGCACCCCTGCTCGGCTACCTCGCGATGTACGTGCTGATCGGCCTGTCCTACTTCTTCCTCGCCCTGGCGGTAAAGCGCGTCCCGGTTGGCGTCGCCTATGCACTGTGGGAAGGCATCGGCATCGTCCTGATCACCGCCGTCAGCGTCGCCTGGCTGGGCGAGAGCCTCGGCCTGGCCAAGGCGCTGGGCCTGGCCGTGATGATCGTCGGCATCCTGCTGATCAAGTTCGGCACCCGCGCCGAGCCCGTGGCCCGCGGCCAGGAGGTGGCGGCATGAGCGGCGTGACCTGGATCCACTTCGCCTGGCTGGGCGTGGCCATCGCCCTGGAAGTGCTGGCCAACGTCCTGCTCAAGTACTCCGACGGCTTCCGTCGCCGCGTGCTCGGCGCCGTCTCCATCCTCTGCATCCTGGCGGCCTTCACCGCACTGGCCCAGGCGGTGCGCGGCATCGAGCTGTCACTGGCGTATGCCATCTGGGGCGGCTTCGGCATCCTCGCCACGGTCGCCATGGGCTGGGCACTGTTCGGCCAGCGCCTGGCGTGGAAGGGCTGGCTCGGCCTGGTCATGCTGGTGCTGGGGATGGGCCTGCTGAAACTGGCGTGACCCGCCCTGTGCGGAAGGGCAGATCGCAGGCAAAAAAATGGGCGACCCTCGGGTCGCCCGCTCAATCATTCCGGGAGAGGAATGTAGAAACGCTAGTGTCCGCATCACGCAAGATTCAGACAGCGCCCTTTTTACCCACCCGCCTGCCCACCGGCCATTGCACCAAGGTCTAACAGGCCGTTGAAACCTGGACGGCAGGACCGGCCGGGAGCGCAGGGTACGCAGGGTACGCAGGCATCCTGCGGGCGCTTTCAATGCCGCAGCCGCAACGCGATCGGTTTTTCAACAGCCCGCTAGGCCTCCTCGCGCCCCAGCCCGTGCTGGCGCAGCTTGTTGGCGATGGTGGTGTGCGACACCCCCAGGCGCTTGCCCAACTGGCGGCTGCTCGGATGGTCGGCGAACAGGCGTTCCAGCACGGCCTTCTCGAAGCGCCCGAGGATCGCCTCCAGCCCGCCCTCCAGGGAGAAGTCCCCCAGCGGCTGGGGTGCGCCGTAGTCCGGCAGGCGGATGTGCTCGGCCTTCACCGTGCCCCCCTCGCACAGGGAAACGGCCTGGAACAGCACGTTCTCCAACTGCCGCACGTTGCCCGGCCAGTGGTAATGGCCGAGGCGCTCCAGCGCCTGGGGCGCCAGGCGGGGCAAGGCACAGCCGATCTGCCGGCTGGCCGAGTCGAGGAAGTGCTCCACCAGCGGCCCCAGCCCGTCCAGGCACTCGCGCAGCGGCGGAATGTGCAGCGACAGCACGTTGAGGCGGTGATAGAGGTCCTGGCGGAACTCGCCCCGGGCGCAAAGCTCCGAGAGGTCCACCTGGGTCGCGCAGATCACCCGCACGTCCAGGTACACCTCCTCGTCGCTGCCCACGCGGCGGAAGCAGCCGTCCTGGAGGAAACGCAGCAACTTGGCCTGCAGGCGCGGGCTCATCTCGCCGACGCCATCGAGGAACAGCGTGCCGCCGGCGGTCAGCTCCAGCAGGCCGAGCTTGCCTTCCGGGCGCGCGCCCTCGAAGGCGCCGGGGCCGTAGCCGAACAGCTCGGTCTCGGCCATGGACTCAGGCAGGCCGGCGCAGTTCAGCGCCATGAAGGGCGATTGCCCGCGCGGGCTCGCCAGGTGACAGGCGCGGGCCAGCAGCTCCTTGCCGGTGCCGGTCTCGCCCTCGATCAGCAGCGGCGCATCCAGGGGCGCCATGCGCCGGGCCTCGCGCACCACGGCGGCCATCACCCGCGAACTCTGGAAGATGCTGTCGAAGCCGCGCAGCTCCTGCTTGCGCACGTGGTAGATGCGCTCGCCCACGCGGTCCGCGCGGTGCAGGGTGAGCACCGCACCAGCCAGGGCCTCGCTCTCGTCGTGCTCGGATTGCAGCGGCGCGATATCGGCGAGGAACACATCGCCCTTGACCTTCACCCGCAGGCCGTTGATGCGCGCCTTGTTGGCCCGCACCAGCTCCGGCAGGTCGAAATCCTCGGTGTAGCGCGACAGCGGGATGCCCGGCACCTCGTCCACGCGCACGCCCAGCAGCTGCGCGGCGGCGCGGTTGGCGGCGACGATGGAGCCGCCCATGTCGATGGACAGCACCGGGAACTCCAGCGCCCCGAGCAGCGCGTTGAGCTCCAGGTGGCGACGCTCGCTGGGCATCAGCCCCACGCGCTTGACGCCGAAGACACCGGGGATGCCCTCGAGCTTCGGCCGCAGCGATTGCAGCTGCAGGTTGATCAGGTTCGGGCAGAGCAGGTAGATCGCGTTGCCCTGGTCGCCGCCGACTTCGCCGCGGTTGACGTTGATGCCGTAGTCGACGAGCAGGTTGAGGATGTCGCGCAGGATGCCTACGCGGTTCTGGCAATGGACTTTGATACGCATGCGGCACCCCGGAACGGGTTCTTGTCTGGGGCGCGGGGCTGAAAATCAGCGTCCTGCCCGATTTTTCCGTCAAGAATATGTGACGACTTGCCCCACCAGCAAGGCGACTCCGCCTGATCCCGACCAATACGTAAACATTTCTTTACGCAAATTCCGCCTTCATCCCGGTCGCTGTAGCCGCCAGCGGGCTGCGCGACGCAGGGTTAGGGGTTATCCATGGCTCAACACAACAACGAAGCCCCGCCCCAGGAGGCCGAATGAAAACCACGCAATACGTGGCCCGCGAGCCGGACGAGAACGACTTCATCCACTACCCGGACAGCGAGCACCAGGTGTGGAACACCCTGATCACCCGCCAGCTCAAGGTGATCGAAGGGCGCGCCTGCCAGGAGTACCTGGACGGCATCGAGCGCCTCGCCCTCCCCCATGACCGCATCCCCCAGCTGGGCGAGATCAACCGGGTGCTGCAGGCCGCCACCGGCTGGCGCGTCGCCCGCGTCCCGGCACTGATCCCCTTCCAGACCTTCTTCGAGCTGCTGGCCAGCCAGCAATTCCCGGTGGCCACCTTCATCCGCACGCCGGAAGAGCTGGACTACCTGCAGGAGCCGGACATCTTCCACGAGATCTTCGGCCACTGCCCCCTGCTGACCAACCCCTGGTTCGCCGAATTCACCCACACCTACGGCAAGCTCGGCCTCAAGGCCACCAAGGAGGAGCGCGTCTACCTCGCCCGCCTGTACTGGATGACCATCGAGTTCGGCCTGGTGGAAACCGCCCAGGGCCGACGCATCTACGGCGGCGGCATCCTCTCCTCGCCGAAGGAGACCGTCTACAGTCTTTCCGGCGAGCCCGAGCACCAGGCCTTCGACCCGCTGGAATGCATGCGCACCCCGTACCGCATCGATATCCTGCAGCCGCTCTACTTCGTGTTGCCGGAGCTCAAGCGCCTGTTCGAACTGGCCCACGAGGACATCATGGCGCTGGTGCACCAGGCCATGGCCCTCGGCCTGCACGCGCCGAAGTTCCCGCCCAAGCCCAAGGCGGCCTGAAACCCTTTCCCGCCGGTTGGCGCCACGAGCCGCGCCAACCGGCCAGCCCTCTACCTGGAGAACCCCATGACCGCACTGTCCCAAGCCCATTGCGAAGCCTGCCGCGCCGACGCGCCCAAGGTCTCCGAGGCCGAACTGGCCGAGCTGCTCAAGCAGATCCCCGACTGGAACATCGAAGTCCGCGACGCAATCATGCAGCTGGAGAAGGTCTACCGCTTCAAGAACTTCCGCCATGCCCTGGCCTTCACCAATGCGGTGGGCGCCATCGCCGAGGAAGAAGGCCACCACCCGGGCCTGCTCACCGAGTGGGGCAAGGTCACCGTCACCTGGTGGAGCCACGAGGCCAAGGGCCTGCACCGCAACGACTTCATCATGGCCGCCCGCACCGACGAGGTGGCCGAACGCGCCGAGGGCCGCAAATGAGCCATTTCGCCCCGGTCGGGCGCGTGCCCGGCGACCCCATCCTCGGCCTGATCGAGGCCCACCGCGCGGACCCCAACCCGGCCAAGATCGACCTCGGCGTGGGCGTCTACAAGGACAGCCAGGGCGTGACCCCCATCCCCCGTGCGGTGAAGCTCGCCGAGCAGCGCCTGGTGGAGGTGCAGCGCACCAAGACCTACATCGGCGGCCACGGTGACGCCGCCTTCGGCCGCCTGCTGGGCGAGCTGGTGCTGGGCGCGGGCTCGCCGCTGCTGACCGGCCAGCGCGCCGGCGTGACCCAGGCCCCGGGCGGCACCGGTGCCCTGCGCCTGGCGGCCGAGTTCATCGCCCGCTGCCTGCCGGGCCGGGGCATCTGGGTCAGCGACCCGACCTGGCCGATCCACGAGACCCTGTTCGCCGCCAGCGGCCTGGCCGTGCACCACTACCCCTACGTCGGCGCCGACAACCGCCTCGACCTGGAAGCCATGCTCGCCGCCCTGGAACAGGTGCCCGAAGGCGACGTGGTGCTGCTGCACGCCTGCTGCCACAACCCCACCGGTTTCGACCTGGGCCGCCACGACTGGCAACGGGTGCTGGAGATCGTCCGCGCGCGCCGCCTGCTGCCGCTGCTGGACTTCGCCTACCAGGGCTTCGGCGACGGCCTGGAGCAGGACGCCTGGGCCGTGCGCCTGTTCGCCGAATCGCTGCCGGAGGTGCTGATCACCAGCTCCTGCTCGAAGAACTTCGGCCTCTACTGCGAGCGCACCGGCGCCCTGGTCGTCTGCGCCGCCAGCCCCGACCAGCTCATCGACGTGCGCAGCCAGCTGGCCTTCATCGCCCGCAACCTCTGGTCCACCCCGCCGGACCATGGCGCGGCGGTGGTCGCCACCATCCTCGGCGATGCCGAGCTGAAGGCCGTGTGGCTGGAGGAGCTGGACGCCATGCGCCGCCGCGTCGCCGAACTGCGTGCCGGCCTGGTGGAGGCCCTCGCGCCCCACGGCCTGGCCGAGCGCTTCGCCCACATCGCCCGCCAGCGCGGCATGTTCTCCTACACCGGCCTGAGTGCCGAACAGGTGGCCCGGCTGCGCAGCGAGTCCAGCGTCTACATGGTCAGCAGCGGCCGCGCCAACATCGCCGGGGTGGACGCCTCGCGCCTGGGCGACCTGGCGCAGGCGATCGCACGGGTGTGCTGAGGCGCCCTTCCCTCCCCGCCCCTCGTACCCGACGGGGCGGCGGCGCGGCCTGGCGCCGGTGGCTCAGTGCTGCAACAGCGCGATGGCCAGGCTGAGGCCGAAGAACGACAGCACCGTGGCCATCACCAGGGTCGCCGCGCAGCGCGCCTCCAGGCCGAAGCGCATGCCCACCAGCGGGTAGATGCTCATCATCGGCGCGCAGGCGAAGAGAATGCCCGCTGCCATCAGCGCGGGCTCCACCGGCGGCAGCAACCAGAACAGCCCCGCCACCGCCAGCGGGTGCAAGGCCAGCTTGCCGAGGCTGATGGCCGCCATGTCCGGCAGCAGGCCACCGAGGCGCACGCCATGCAGGGTGCCGCCGATGACGAAGAGCGCGGCCGGTGCCGAGGCCGACGCCAGCATCTCCACCACCCGCGCGGGCACGGCCGGCAGGCGCAGCCCCAGCAGCGAGAGGCCGACGCCCACCAGCATGGCGATGATCAGCGGGTTGCGCGCCAGACGCCCGAAGGTCCCGCGCAGGGTGTGCCAGACCCCCTCGCCGCGCTGCTGAGCCGATTCGGCCAGGGCCAGCGCCAGGGGAATCATCAGCAGGTTTTCCACCACCATGTTCAACGCCAGGCCGAGCACCGCCGTGGGCCCCGCCACCATCACCACCACCGGGTAGCCGACGAAGCCGCTGTTGGAGGCCGACATGCCCAGCCCGGCGATGGCGGCATCGGCCAGGCCACGCCCGCGCACCAGGCGGAAGTACGCCAGGCCGAGGCCGAACACGGCCAGCGAGCCCAGCCCGTAGGCCAGCAGGTACCAAGGGTTGAACACCTCGCCGATGGGGCGCTCGGCCAGTGCCTTGATCACCAGCGCGGGCAGCGCGAAGTTGAGCACGAACGCGCCGATGCCACGCACCTGCTCACGGCTGACCAGCCCGCCCAGGGAGGCGGCGAAGCCCAGGCCGATGATCAGGAAAACGGGGGCGGTGATGGTGATGACGTCGAGCAACGGCGGCCTCGGGGCGATCGCGGTGAAGTGGCGCCAGTATCCGTCAGCGGGCCCCGCCAGGCGCGGTGCCCAGTGGCGAAACCCGCCGATAATCGCCCGGCTTCGCCACCCGGGTCCTGGCGGGCTAGTAGTCCACCTTGCCGCGACCGGCCTTGATCGCACCGCGCTTGGACTTGCCATCCAGGCGGCGGGTCTTCGAGCCCAGGGTCGGCCGCGTCGGGCGGCGCTTCTTCTCCACCTTGCCGGCGCTGCGGATCAGTTCCGCCAGGCGCTCCAGGGCATCGGCGCGGTTCTGCTCCTGGGTGCGGTATTGCTGGGCCTTGATGATGATCACGCCCTCGCCGGTGATGCGACTGTCGCGCAGCTCAAGCAGGCGCTCCTTGTAGAACGGCGGCAGCGACGAGGCGTGGATGTCGAAGCGCAGGTGCATCGCGCTGGACACCTTGTTGACGTTCTGCCCGCCGGCGCCCTGGGCGCGGATGGCGGTCAGCTCGATTTCATCGTCGGGCAGGTGGACGCTGTTGGAGATCAGCAACATGGCACGGGCCGGATAGCGGAAAGAGCGACAGGATAGCGCCGCAGCCCACTTAAATCTCGCGGCCTGTACCCTCGCCTCGTTCATACAAACTTACCAATCGCCCTGCCCCGCCACTTCCCGCGCTCCCGCCGAGCCCCTAATTTAGGCGCCTTGTCTCCAGGGGGCGCGGCAATGGATTCGATCACCCAGGCGGTATTGGGCGCGACGGTGCAGACGGCGGTACTGGGCCGCTGGCAGGGACGCAAGGCATTGCTCTACGGCGCGGCGCTGGGGACCTTGCCGGACCTCGACGTGCTGATCCGCTACCAGGATGCGGTGGACGTGATGACCCGCCATCGCGGCTTCAGCCATTCGCTGCCGGTGCTCACCCTGCTGGCGCTGGTGCTGACCCTGCTCCTGCGGCGCTGGCGACCCAACCCCGGCTATTCGGGGCGACGGCTGTTCCTCGCCCTCTGGCTGGTGCTGATCACCCACCCCTTGCTCGACGCCTTCACCAGCTACGGCACGCAGCTGCTCTGGCCCTTCACCCCGCCGCCGACGGCCTGGTCCAGCATCTTCATCATCGACCCGCTCTACACCTTGCCCCTGCTGCTGGCCGTGCTCGCCGGGCTGGCTGCAAGCCCAGGGGGCAAGGCACCGCGCGGCCCCTTGCTGGCGCTGGCCCTGTCCAGCCTCTACCTGGCCTTCACGGTCGCCGGCAAATGGATGGCCGAGCAGCGGGTCGAGGCCGAGCTCGCCCGCCAGGGCGTCCGGGCGCAGGCGTTGTTCGCCTCGCCGACGCCCTTCAACAGCCTGCTCTGGCGGGTCACGGTGCTGGACGGCGAGCGCTACCACGAGGCCCTGGTGAGCGGGTTCGACACGGCACCGCCCGCCCTGGTGACCCTGCCACGTGGCACCGCCCTGGCCGAACACCTCAAGGCATCGCCGCAATACGCACGGCTGGCGTGGTTCACCGACGGCGTACTGCGCTTCGACCAACTGGGCGACGCCCTGGTGGTGACCGACCTGCGCCTGGGCTTCACCGGCTACCACCCGTTCCGCTTCGTCCTCGCCACGCGCAGGGGCGACACCTGGGTGCTGCCGGCCGTGACCGAGCGCCTGCCCGCCGTGCGAGGCGACCTGCAGCAGTTGGGGCTGATCTGGCGGCGCATCTGGAACCAGGACGCCAGCGTGCCGCTGGCAGACTGGGGCGCCAGGCTGCAACGCGTACCCTGATGCCTTCTCGCGCCGCTGGGCTACGCTTTAGCAGCCAGTCTGCGCCTAGGGAGGAACGGCATGAACATTCGCCAGAAAATGGTCGCTTCAGGGGCCATCAGCGTCATCGCCGCCGCCCTGCTCGGCGGCATCGGCTTCTGGGGCCAGACCCGCCTCGCCGACGCGCTGGCCGAGAACGAACTGAGCGTCAGCGCCCTGCGCAACCACCTGGAGGGCGACATGATGCACGACGCCCTGCGGGCGGACGTGCTTGCCGCCTTCGTCGCCGAACCTGGCGACAGCGCCGCCGCCGACCAGGTGCGCCAGGACCTCAAGGAGCACAGCGACTGGTTCCGCAAGGCCATGAGCGAGAACGCCAGCCTGCCCCTGAGCGCCAACATCAAGCGCGCCATCGGCGATTCGCAGCCCGCGCTGGAGTCCTACATCACCGCTGCCGAGAAGATCATCGACCATGCCCTGCGCGACCCGGCCGCAGCGCGCGCCGAGCTGCCGGCCTTCAACACCACCTTCGGCGAACTGGAGGAGCGCAACGAAGCCCTCAGCAGCCTGATCGAGGAGCACGCCGCCGAGGCGCGCAACGCCAGCGAGGCCGCCGTGAACCAGGCGGCCATGTGGCTGGTCGGCGGCATCCTCGTCGTCTGCCTGGCGCTGTGCCTGGCCACCGGCCAACTGATGCGCACCGTGCTGCGCCCGCTGGAGAAGACCGTCGCCGCTGCCCGTGCGATCGCCCAGGGCAACCTGCGCAACACCATCAGCGTCGACAGCAACGACGAGGCCGGCCAGTTGCAGCAGGCGCTGGCGGACATGCAGAACAACCTGCGCCAGATGATCGCCGACATCCGCCAGGAGAGTGAGGAGCTGCGGGGCACCGCGCACACCCTCAGCGACACCTCGCGCGGTATCGTCGATGGCGCCAGCGAGCAGGCCGACAGCGCCACCAGCATGGCCGCGGCGATGGAGGAGATGATCGCCAACATCGCCCAGATCGCCGAGCACGCGCGCAACGCCCAGGGCATCTCCGCGCACTCCGAAGGCCTGGCCAGCAACGGCGGACAGGTGATCCTCGGCGTCGTCGACGGCATGAACCGCATCGCCGACGCGGTGAACAGCTCGTCCAGCACCATCACCGCGCTGGGCCGCTCCTCGGAGGAAATCCACTCGATCATCCAGGTGATCAAGAGCATCGCCGAGCAGACCAACCTGCTGGCGCTCAACGCTGCCATCGAAGCCGCGCGGGCCGGCGAGGCGGGTCGCGGCTTCGCCGTGGTGGCCGACGAAGTGCGCAACCTCGCGGCACGCACGGCGCAGTCCACCCAGGAGATCACCGGCATGATCGAACGCATCCGCGAGAGCACCGAACAGGCGGTCAGCAGCATGCAGACGGGGGTGACGCGGGTGAACGACGGCGTCTCCCTGGCCACCCAGGCCGGCACCTCCATCAGCGAGATCCGCAACGGCGCCCACCGTGCCGCCGAGGTGGTCGAGGAGATCTCCCAGACCATCGACGAGCAATCCCGGGCCAGCAGCGAGGTGGCCCAGCGGGTGGAGACCATCGCCCGCATGTCGCGGCAGAACACCGAGGCGATGCACGAGTTGGCCGACGCCGCGCAACGCCTCGACAACGTGGCCGAGGCGATGCAGACCTCCGTGGCGCGCTTCCAGGTGTGAGCGCGCCTCCGTAGGGTGGCGTGGAGCGAAGCGAAACCCACGCGGTGGGTGTGCCAGGGAGCCGTGAATGCCCGGAAAGCACCGTGCTTGAGGCTTCGCATCAAGCTCACAACAGCAAACGCAGAAAGAGCCCATTCATTCGCC